>JBAZRS010000528.1:0-4187 GCA_041662825.1 Victivallales bacterium
ACAAGTTGCCTGAAGCGCCTCGATCTCTGGAACAACTGGATGGGCAATTCGTATCAGATGCTGCCGCGATGGGGTTGCATACAGCCGTTTGACTTCCAGACCTCTGACAAAGGTGTTTTCCTCGGTTACTGGAAAGACAGGCATTCGGTGAAGAGCCTTGTCCAGAAGAATCCCGGTGAAAATGTGGTCTTCATCCTGGACGAGTATGATTTTGCACTGACGGGTCGGATTGAAACTCCCAGGAAGAATTTCCTCTTCTCCGCAAATCCCGCCCGCCAGCCCCGGAAGAAACATGAAGTGATAGACATGTGGACGCGGGCGTCTGATTTCACTGCGGAGACAATACGCGGCTACTTCGGAATTAAGCCGTGCGTGCCCCTGCTGTCCGGTGGACCCGTCATCTCGGGAAGGGCCTGCGTGTCGCGCGAGGCTTTCAAAGACGGACGGAAGGACAACTGGATCTGGTCGTACGACAAAGGTGAATTCTATTATCATTATGACGGCGAGAAAATTGCGAGGCGCGATTTCCTTTACTGGGTTGCGGACAAGAAACTTCCACAGCTTCACGAGGAAGGCATAAGGCGTGTCAGCTTCCAGCCCATACATGAAAGCGATTTCACGGAAGAAGCTTTTGCCTTCCATGCGGAGACCGGCTTTCATGGTGACCTGACTGTGTGCAGTATCTGCGGCAGCCGCCGCTATGTACCCGCGCAATGTTTTGACGGCTGGCGCGGCTGGAACTATCTCGCATCAAAAGCCCGTAAGCTGGACATGAGCCTCGGGCACTGGGTAGGCCTCCATCTCACCCCGAGGGCCCCGATTCTCAGGGAACATCCCGATTACATAATCCAGCATGTCAACACTCTTCCACACAGCGGCGGCTACAGCCACCTTTCAATCTGCTCGATAAACTGGTGTTCAGGCGCAAGACAGTGGTTTCTCGACGACATGAAGAGATGGCACGACGAAGGCGGACTGGAATGGCTTTTCTTCGACTCATGGCCCAATCTCGGATGCACCGCCCTTAATTACGGCGGAAAAATGGAACCTATGCAGTGGGAGATGGGAGGCGTGCTAGCGGAACTACAGAAGATCGGTTACAACTGGTTCAGTTTTGAGGGGACGAGCCCTTTCGGAATCCATCATTACGGACTCTGGGATCCCATGTCCGACTTTAAGAAACACCTTTCAGGCGGTGTCCTGGGGCAGAACGATTTTGCGAACTGGATAGGGCATGAGTACATGGGTTACAACCAGATACTCGGTCCGGGAATAAACAAGGAACGTGACAAGTCAACCCTCACGGAAATGAGTTTCCGTTACATGTCGAACCGCTCGCTTACTCTTGTAAATACTGATTTGGGCGGGCGATATGCGGTGCCGAAAGACTATCAATGGACATACGGCAGAGTCATGTTCATGATGCAGAAAAAATTCATGCTCCCCGACGATTCCGGAGTCCGCTGGGAAAGCACGGAAGGCAGACAGGTGCTTTTCTCCTATAGGAAGTTTTCATTCCCGGTTCCGCGAGGCGCGAAGGTTACGGAAATCAGGGGGCGCAGCGAATGCGGCATCAGCATTGAAGGAAACGTTTTAATAACTCATCCGGCGAGTGTGTATGTAATTCAGAGTCATCCCAAATGATGACGGATGGATGGATTGTTGGATGAGTGGATGAATGGGGTAGAACTCAAAGGAAAACAAAGAATGCTCTCTTATACGCATATTATTGAAAAAGGCATTTCGGATTTTTTTACAGGATTATTTCATTCTTATATCTCTGATACGCAACCATCCAGCAATCCATTCATCCAATCATCCATGGGACGGTAGTGTATGTAATTGGACGACACGCGGATCATTGATGAAAATGCCATTTCATGGCATTGAAACATTCGTCTCCTGCCCAGCTTATCATTTTCCAATTATACAATACAGACTTTTGTCGCCCCGTATGAAGAGCTCATTTCCAAGCGTGACAGGGGACGCTATTATTTCATCATCAAGCTGGTTGCTGGCAAGCAATTCGAGCTTAGGGCCCAGTTTCAATGCCAGGGTAAGACCGTTCTTGCCGGAAACATACAAATGCCCGCCAGCGGCGACGGGCGAAGCAAAAACTGTCTGCAGTCCGTCAAGTTTGGCAGCATAATTCACTTGGCCTGTCGTCGCATCGGCACAGGTCAGAAACCCTTCATTCGCCTTAATGTAATAAAGCAGCCCGCCGCTGAGCACCGGTGAAGGCACATATGATGTGTTAGTCTTGCTGCTCCAGGCGACAGCCTCCGGTTTGGCAGCCAGATCGCCGCTGGCGGCGGCAAGCTTGATTGCCAACAGCGCACTTCCCCGGAACCCGCTCATGCAAAACACCAGATTGCCATCTGTAACGGGACATGGAACCACATTGCCGGTCATGCCGCCGATCTCCCAAAGCAGCGCACCGTCTGCCGGATTATAGCTGCGGATGCGGTTGGTGGCGGAAACAACGATTTGCTGTTTGCCGGCATGTGAAACAATTAGCGGGGTGGACCAGGAGGTGGCTTCATCGCGTTTGACCCGCCATTTTTCCTCTCCAGTCTTCCGGTCCAGAGCCACAATGAAGGATGGGCCTTCAAAGTCCTGGTTTATGATCAGCAGATCCCCGCAGATCACCGGCGACACGCCTTCTCCGAAGTTCGCCTTGGTCTTGAAGGTGCCGAGATTCTTGCTCCATTTGATTTCGCCGTCGAGAGTCATGGCGTAAAGTCCGTAGGAGCCGAAATACGCATATAGCGTTTCCCCGTCGGTTATCGGTGAGCCTGACGCCCAGCTGCCATCGGCATGGGTTCCAGCCAGCGGCGCCTCTTCGCAAACAGTTTTCTGCCACAAGACGCTGCCGTTACTGCGTTTAAGGGCCATGACAACAAACTGAAGCACTTTTTCCGGGACGTGGGCGCCTTTGCGTGCGAATTCTGGAGTGGCATCCATGGCCGCTTTGACTTTTTCCGGGTCTACAGGTGTGGCGGTTTGCACCGCTGTCGTGATGAAGATGCGGTCTTTCCAGATGATCGGCGTCGAACGCCCTCTGCCCGGTATGGCGACTTTCCAGCGGACATTGCTCTCTTCCGACCATGACAGCGGCGGTTTTGCATCCGGAGCGGCCTCGCCTGTCAGCATCGGGCCGCGCCACTGCGGCCAGTCGGTCGTCGGCACGGCGGCCGGCGCATCGGCGGCATAAGTCTTCATCGAAAAAAGGCACGCGATAGCGAATATCGCAAGACAAGTTTTGTAATTCATAAGGCCCCTCTTTATAATTTAATAAATCATCCGCAACAGTTGCTTTTGCCGGAGCAACATGAATTGGATTTGTTATTTTTCTTGATCTCCTTGAATTCCTGCAGGCGAGTTTTCCTTAAAAGCTTCAGATCGTCCCGGGATATGACAATATTCATTCCGGGTTTAGGTTTTGTGGAACATGCGAATTTCTGTTTGCCGTTGATTTCCACCACACAGCTTCTGCAGCATCCGTCGGCTTTTTCATTTTCATTGCAGGGATTAAGGAGCTTTATCTTGGCCCTCTCAGCCAAATCGACAATGTTCCTGTCACTTGAAAGCACTTCGATATCTTTTCCATCGATGACAACTTGCATATAGATTCCTTTTCTGTGGATATAAAAGCGCCCAAAGCATATTTTCAGAAACTTAATCGCATTTTTCATCCATGTCAAGATTTCTCAACAGTATCTGCCTATATCTGAGGATTGTAATCGGTCAGTCTGGTTTGTGAAGGTAGGGACGCCTCGCCGAGGCGTCCGCTTAAAAAAAAGGACAGTTCGGCGAACTGTCCCTACCTTGAAATACAATTTCCAGGAGCAGATAGCCATTGCCGGAGGTTCTGGATTTTTCCAGTTTTTTGAATACAGGGGATTGATGCACTATTTTATCACTAAACAGAAAGGACTGACAAATGAAAATGCGGAAGAGTCTGATGAACAGGAAAACTGTCGCGTATTGTCTTGCATCCTTGCTTCTGGGCGGGGCATGCCTGGTGTCGGGGTTGGCTGTTTCGACGGCCTTTGCCGCAGAGGCCAAGGTCGCAGGCAAGGGTGCCGAAGTCACTACAATCAATGGTACTTGCACTTTCGCGAACAAGAAGAGCACCTGGTCGGCAAAACTCAAGGCGAAGGGGGATGGCACCTATGACGCGGTCT
>JBAZRS010000529.1:0-4182 GCA_041662825.1 Victivallales bacterium
TGACTTTTAATGGAGAAAAATTTTTCCGAAACTGAAAAATTTAATTATGAGCGTTATTCAGCTGGCTCAAATCAAGAGTAATTTTTCTGGGACAGAAAAATTTTCTTTTAGGCAAATATCAATAATCCAGAGGAAGAAGTGATGCGTATTGGCGGCAAGAAAATCGAGAAAGTGAGGGTTTACGGGGATTCGTCTCTTGCGAAGAAGGCGGAATCCCTGAAGACCGTTGACGAAAAGACCCTGAAATTTGCAGAGGTCCTGACGAACACGATGATAGAGTTTGACGGGGTCGGGCTTGCCGCGACACAGGTGGGGGTAGGGGTCAGGATAATCTCTCTCGGTGTCCCTTTGCCGAAGGACGAAAGCGGCAACATCAGGATTTCTTCTCCCGGTGAAGCGCTTCTCCTCAACAAGATGCCTGTTGTCCTCATCAATCCTGAAATCGTGTCATACGGAACGGACATATGCGTCAGGGACGAGGGGTGTCTGAGCGTTCCGGACATTTACGCTCCTGTCGCCAGGCCTTCGACAGTGGTTTTCCAGGCCCAGATCCTCGGGGCTGAAAGTTTCACGCTGGAATGCGGGGGACTCCTGGCAAGGGCGGTCCAGCATGAAGTCGACCATCTCAACGGGATTCTTTTTGTGGACCGTCTGTCAAAGGAGGAATTCACAAAAATCGAGCCTGCCCTCGGAAAACTGAAACGCCGCTATGCAAGGATGAAATTTCTGAGAAAACTGATCAGGAAGGAAAATGAATAATAAAACCGGTTTTTTCAGGACACTGATTTCAGTCTGCAGCGGCACGGATGTCTTTATCCAGCTCATGAAGGCCTCGTGCGCCAGGGCCATTTTTCATTTCCTGCTCCTCTGCATCCTGTGCTCATCCGCCGCAGTCGCCCTGCAGTATACCCCCTATGACAAGATGATAAAGAAATACTGCGGCATCCTGTATAAGGAGTTCGGCGAGGTCAGGTTTTCACCGGAGGGGATTTTTCCGCAGCTCAATCCCGACAGGGCCAGATATCAGCGGATTGACGAGAACAGGATTGATTACATTCCCGACAGGAGGGATTCCGCGCTTTTCAACCCGTCGGACAGCATTTCGGAGCGGGGTGTGCTCTGGATGCCGGATTCGGTCGTGCTGTGGGTGAAGTCGGGCCCCGACTATTATGCGATGCCCCTCTATTTCTCCTTTACGAATATCCCGAAAAGGGAGAAGTTCACTGGAAATCCGGGCGAGAAGATAGTCGCCTATGCTGAAAAATACTCCTTTCCGGCGGACAAATTCAAGGGCCAGCCTCCAGTCAACTTCCTCAGCATCCAGGGCGCGATGCTCTTCGCGATGCTCCTTCTTGTTTTTGCGAACATCTTCCTGTCAATATTGTTTTTCATGCCTGTGTTCTCCATTTTTTTCGCCATGGTTTTCTTTTTCACCGGAAAACAGGACCTCCCTGACGGAATCACATTCACCAATCTTCTGACTATAGCCATATATGCGAGTTTCCCCGGAATCATAATAGCAACACTGTATTACGGGCTCAACCTCCCGTTCGTGGATTTCCAGACCGTCTGCCTCACCGGTTTCCTGATTTACCTCCTGGTGGTTTTAAACAGCTTGAAAAAACTGAAAAAACCTGATCCCAGGGCAGAAGGATATGGCGACGGCGACGATTTTTGAAAAGTCGTTAGTCGTCGGTCGATAGTCGCCAGTTTCAGGAAAACACTGAAAAAGCGTAATGTTTTCCATGTCGTTTCATTCTGACGACTAACGACTAACGACTAACGACTCCAGAGGAGGCAATATCAACAACCGCAGTTCTCAATTTCATACCGCAGTGGAGATCGTCAGGGAATTGAAATCCCGCGGTTTCATTGCGTATTTCGCAGGCGGTGTTGTCCGAGACATGCTTCTCGGGAAAACATCCGATGACATTGACATCGCAACCTCCGCAAAACCGGATGAGATCGTCGGAATCTTCCCGCGCAGCTATGAAATAGGCGCGGCATTCGGAATAATTAATGTTGTCGTTGACGGTGCTCCATTCGAGGTTGCGACGTTCCGAGAGGAGAGGGGATATCTCGACGGCCGCCATCCGACAGAAGTAAAATTCACCGACAATCCTGAGACGGACGCGTTGCGCAGGGATTTTACGATCAACGGCATGTTCTTTGATCCGGCCGATGAAAAGATCTATGACTTTGTCGGCGGGCGCGAAGATCTTTCCAGGGGAATCATCAGGACCATAGGGAAAGCGGAGGACCGTTTCTCTGAAGACTATCTCCGCATCCTCAGGGCTGTCCGCTTCTGTGTGAGATTCGGATATGAACTTTCTGAGGAGATTAGGCCCGCAGTTTTGAAGCTTGTCGGCAACCTGAAGAATCTTTCCGCGGAACGGATAAGGGACGAGCTTGACAAAATGCTTACTGGAACGGATCCGGAGCGCGCGTTGAGAATGATGCTGGAGCTGGGAATCCTCAAGGAGGTTCTCCCTGAAATAGCGGCGATGCGCGGAGTCACGCAGCATCACGAATATCATCCGGAGGGCGATGTCTTCGAGCACACAGCCCTGATGCTTTCACACATGGCCTTTCCCGATACCGAGCTTGCATGGTCGGTGCTGCTCCACGATGTCGGCAAGCCCCTGACAAAGTCGACGGGCGAGGACGGAATCGAGCATTTCTACACCCATGAGCAGAAGAGCGCGGAGATGGCGGAGGATATCCTGAAGAGATACCGGCTCCCCTCGAAAAGCATTGCCAGCATTGTGCATGCCGTCCGTCAGCACATGCGTTACGCCCACGTCCGGGAAATGCGAACCGCGAAATGGAAGCGGCTTATTGCCGAAGAGACCTTCCCGATCGAACTTGAGCTGCACCGCATTGACTGCATTTCCAGCCACAGGCTCATGAGCTCGTTCACTTTTCTCCTGGACCGGATGAACGAGCTGGCGAACGAAATAAAGCTTCCTCCCCCGCTTGTCACCGGCAAAGACCTGATCGCGCTCGGGATGAAGCCCGGTCCGGAGTTCGGGGAGATACTTGAGATCATGGCGGATCTGCAACTGGAGGGGAAGATCACAACGAAGGAGGAGGCTTTGGAGCAAGTTATTTTCCTGCAACAGGAAAATAATACCAATAAGAAATAAAAATTTCCGGGATGGAAATTTTTTCATAGTTAGCTTGAAGTGAGAAGCTTGTTAGAACTCTGTTAGGCCCTTGAACTTGGAACTTCATGTGACAGTATAATAAACCTGAGAATATTTAGCATTAAAAAGAAACAGGTGTTTTATGTCAAAAGGAAATATATTTGTTGTCGACGATGAAGAGGACATACTGGAACTCATCCGCATGAACCTTGAAAGGGAGGGCTACAAGGTCACCTGCATCGATGCCGGCGAGGAATGCGTGAAGAAGGCCAGGGAGAAACTTCCCGACCTCATTGTCCTCGACCTCATGTTGCCGGGCATAGACGGCCTGGATGTCTGCAAGATCCTCAAGAACGATTCAAAAACACGCCACATTCCGATCATCATGCTCACCGCCAAAGGCGAGGAAAGCGATATTGTCACGGGGCTTGAGCTGGGCGCCGACGACTACATGACAAAACCTTTCAGCCCCAAAGTCCTTGTCGCAAGAATCAAGGCTGTGTTAAGGAAGGGGTCGGTATCGCCTGAATCGGATGCGGGAGATGTGATTAAAAGAAAAAACATGGTTGTTGATCCGGGGCGCCGCGAAGTCACGGCAAACGGCAAACACATTGACCTGACATTCACCGAATTCGAGATCCTGATTTTTCTTGCGAGGCGGCCCGGCTGGGTTTTCACCCGGAGCCAGATAGTGAACGGGGTCAAGGGCGCAGGTTATCCGGTAACAGAAAGGGCCGTTGACGTCCAGATCGTAGGCCTGAGGAAGAAACTTGGGGCTGCCGCAGACATGATCGACACAATAAGGGGAGTCGGGTACAGATTCCGGGATTGAAGTAACTCGGACCCTGGTCGCCTTCGGCGCCGCCAGAGGCGGGTAAACATTCCTGCCCGGGGCGAAACCGGAGAATCGGTGAACCGGAGAGGGAAAGACGAAAGATATTGAACATCGAACATTCAATCCGCCGCGGCGGAAACTTCGAACATCGAATGGGTTAAGAAGGCACAAAGGCGAAAAGTTCAATATCTTTCGTCTTTC
>JBAZRS010000530.1:0-2511 GCA_041662825.1 Victivallales bacterium
CTGAGCAGGATCGTCAGATGGTACTTCAGAAAATACAGTCCGGATCAGGAAATACAGATGCTCATCCTGCTGATTATAGTCATGACAGCTGCCATGCTTGCCGAACTGATCCATCTTGAAAGCATCGTTGGGGCGTTCATGGCCGGGCTTGCCGTCAACAGGTGTCTGCGCGGCACCAAGACACATGAGCACATCGAGGTTCTCGGCAAGACTCTTTTCGTCCCGGCGTTTTTCCTGTCCATCGGTTTGAGCCTCGACCTGCCTAAGATCTGGGAGTCGCTGATACATCATTTCTGGTTTGTGGCATTGCTTTCCGCAGGCCTGATAGCTGCGAAGTTCGCAGCGGCCTGGGTTACCGGAGCCGTCTTCAAATACAAGCGCGACGAATGGCTCAACATGTGGTCATTAAGCATGCCGCAGGTGGCGGCGACCATCGCCGCAGCCCTTGTCGCCTTCAATTCCCTGGATGCCAACAACAACCGCCTTATCGACCAGAATGTATTGAGCGGGGTGCTTGTGATGGTTGTGATAACCGCCATTGGAGGCCCGATACTCACGGAAATCTTCTCGAAGAGAATCAAGGGTGAATGCGCTGTCCGGGATGAAGCCAAGGAAAATGCCTGATTAGGCTCCTGCCGGTGAGCATCTTCATTTGTCTGGCTTCCTTCGACAAGCTCAGGACATGGAAAGCCCGACATACTTTTAGAGGCAGAATAACACAGGCAAGAAGAAGGGGACACGCTAAAGCTGTGAACTCCAACGGGGGAGAATTCCAATCCAAGCCGCTCTGCGAACTTCGCAACTATATTTAATCTTTACTGAAATAGGATTGGAAACAGTTTCAGGAGGGGGCGGCATTGACGGCATTCAGGAAAAATGTGTTCATCATGCCGCGGCCTTTCAGCTCGATGGAGCCGCGCGCTTCAAATGTGAATTCCTTGTTGAGACGCAGGAAAACCGTTTCGCTGACATGGATGCGGCCGGGCGCCCCGTGCGACTCGAGGCGGCTGGCGATATTTACTGTGCTGCCCCAGATATCGTAGATGAACTTGTGCGTGCCAATGACGCCGGCGACAACGTCCCCCACATGCAATCCGATACGGAGAGTCACACCGCCGGAACTGTGTGTGAACTGGCGGGTCGTCTCAATCATTTCCAGTGCCATGCGGGCCATAGCCTGGAGATGGTCCGGATGCGCCTCGGGCAGACCGCCTGCAATCATATAGGCATCCCCTATAGTCTTGATCTTTTCCAGCGAGTGTTTCTTTGCCAGTTCGTCAAAAGCTGAGAATATGCGGTTGAGAAGTTCGACCAGTTCGACAGGAGAGAGGCTTTCCGCCATGGGGGTGAAACCGACAATGTCCGCGAACAGCACTGATGCGTCTTCGAAGCGTTCGGCGATAATGCCCGTCTGTTTCTTTAAAGATTCGGCGATCCTCGGCGGCAGTACGTTCAGCAGGAGGCGTTGGTTTTCCCGGTTCAGGCGGTCGAGTGTAATATGGGTGTTGACACGGGCCAGCAATTCATGTGCGTTGAAAGGTTTTGCGACGTAGTCCACTGCGCCGACTTCAAATCCCCTCACAATATCGGCGACCTCGGTTTTGGCCGTGAGGAAAATTACAGGAATGCCGTTGCAGTCGGCAGTTTTTTTTATGCGGTCACAGGTCTCAAAACCGTCAATTCCGGGCATCATCACGTCCAAAAGGATCAGATCGGGGCGGATGCGTGAGAGAACATTTAACGCCTGCATGCCGTCGGTGGCGACGCTGAGCTGGTATCCTGCACCACGTAAAATGCCGGACAGCGCCTGAATGTTGGCCGGAGTGTCGTCAACCACGAGAATGCGTTCATTCATGCGACAATCCTCCTTTAAGGAATGTGGTACAGGGGTCCCGCCTGAGTATTCAGTTACAGGCGAAACGCCTGTATCACATTATAGAAGCCATTAAAAAACATGAGGCAATTTTGCCTCATGTGTGCTGATTTCTTAAGTTGGAGTTCACGACTTTAGTCGTGTATCAAGTTGATGATAAGACACAACTGAATCTATGAACTCCAACGGAAGACATTGCCATAGCAACATTTTCCTGTATTTTGAAATCACCTCGACATAGTTTACTCTGAACTAAACAGCCTGACCTGATGCATTGGGCGCGGATGCTGTTTTCTCAAGCAGGCTGAGAGCTTCTGCAAAAGCAAAGTTTTGCACGTGTTTTTCAAATTGTGCGAAATCCGCAGTTGCGAAGATCGCACGGAACATGTCCCGGTTGTTTTCCAGACAGTCGCATGCGGCGGCATCGAATTCGCCAAGATGCTTGCGCATAAGTAAAGTAACGGTTTTGATTTGTTCCGGATCGGCCTGGGCTGCAGGCGGTATCGCGGTGGCGTCGGCAGTCTGCCCGGGACACAGGGCAGACTTAATCTGCTCTATCATTGGCGACAAAAGCGCGGATAAATTTTGCCTTAGATTTTCGATGCGGCCGGCTTCGGCATGGGAGGCGACGGCTTTCT
>JBAZRS010000530.1:2521-4173 GCA_041662825.1 Victivallales bacterium
CGGAGGCAGCCATGATTGCATCGGCACCGAGATTGCCAGCCACGCCTTTGAGCGAATGGGCCATTCGTTCTGCGGACGCCGGATCGCCTTTGGAAAGCAGCTCGGCAATACGGGCTGGGGTTTCAGCCTGCTGATCCGCAAACTGGCGCAGAAGTTTCAAGTAAAGTTTCCGGTTCCCTCCGGTGCGCAACAGTCCTTTTACGGTATCGAGACCCGCAACGGCAGGCAGGTTGCCGCCGCCGGAGGAAACTTTCCCGGTTTGTGGCGCAGGGAGTGCTGTATCTTTCTTTCCTTTAACTGAGGGCTTATAATAGCGGCTGACTGTTTCGAACAGGGCCGCAGGATCAATCGGTTTTGAAACATGGTCGTTCATGCCGGAGGCAAGGCATCGCTGCTTCTCCTCGTTAGTGGCGTGTGCTGTCATTGCTATGATCGGAAGATTTGCAAAGCGCGCATCCGAACGGATTTTAGCCGTCGCCTGGTACCCGTCCATTTCCGGCATCTGAAGATCCATCAGGACCAGATCATATCCAGTCGGTTCCTGGCACAACTTCTCTAGCGCCTCCCTGCCGTTGTTGGCCACTGTCATGCGGGCGCCGACACCCTCCAGCAGTTCCAAGGCGATCTGCTGATTGATCTCATTGTCTTCCGCCAACAGGATACGCGCTCCATCCAAACGGATCGCATTTTGGTCGTTCGCCGCCGCCTGAGCGGTTTCCTCGGCGGCGGGAGCGAACAGAGTCACCATTGTGTCCACCAGCATGGACTTGGTGACGGGCTTGACCAGAAATCCGTCGATGCCAAGCCGTTCCGCTTCCTCGCGCACTTCTTCACGGCCGAACGCCGTCACCATGACGACTGACGGCTGTTTGCTGAGTTGTCCGTCCTGTTTGATCCGGCGAGTCGCCTGAAGCCCGTCCATTCCGGGCATACGCCAGTCCATGAAGACTAGATCATATGGGGAGGTCTTGTCATTCTGTTTCACTGCCACCACCGCTTCGGCGCCAGAACTCACCACATCCACATGCCCTGTCATGCCTTTGAGAGCTTCTTCAAGAATCTCCCGCGCCGCCGAATTGTCGTCAACCACCAGTACGCGCAGTTTGTTCAGCTGTTCGGGCAGGATTTTGTTCTGGCCCTTGGCGGAACCCAGGGAGAGCCATGCGGTGAAAAGGAATGTGCTGCCGACTCCGGCTTCGCTCTCTATCCATATCCGCCCGCCCATCAACTCCACCAGACGCCGGGAAATGGTCAGGCCCAGCCCGGTGCCCCCGTGCTTGCGTGTGGTGGACATGTCGGCCTGTGTGAATGCCTGGAACAGTTTTCCCGACTGTTCCTTCGTCATGCCGATTCCAGTGTCCTGCACGGAGAACTTGAGCTGCACTTTCTCTCCGGTCTTTTCGAGCAGTTCGATCTTCAGTCGGATTTCACCGCGCTCGGTGAACTTGACTGCGTTGTTGACCAGGTTGACGAGGATCTGTCCCAGCCGGAGAGGATCGCCGCAGAGGTTTTCCGGAATCGCGGAAGAGACATTCGCGAGGAATTCAAGACCCTTGTCGTGTGCCTTCTGGGCGGTCAGCGTGGTGACGGAACTCAGGATTTCGTCGATCTGAAAATCGGTGGACTCGAGTTCGAGTTTGCCGGCTTCTATC
>JBAZRS010000531.1:0-4173 GCA_041662825.1 Victivallales bacterium
TTGCATACGAGCGCCATTGCAATCATGACACGCTGCCGCATTCCGCCGCTCATCTCGAAAGGATATTGCGAAATACGCTTTTCCGGACCGGATATCCCGACCTTGCGCAGCATTTCAACGGCTTTGTGTTCGGCTTCCTTTTCAGTTACTTTCTGATGCAGGAGGATGGCCTCGCAAATCTGGTTGCCGACAGTGTGGACGGGACTGAGTGCGGTCATCGGCTCCTGGAATATCATGCTGATCTTTCCGCCGCGTATATGGTAGAGGAGTTCGTCGTTGTCGGAGAGTTTTGCGATATCCGCAGGTTTTTCGCCGGCAGGATAGAACATCATCGAGCCGCCTACAATCTTGCCTGGACTCTGGATAAGTCTAAGGACTGAATAACTTGTCACGGATTTACCGCAGCCTGATTCACCGACCAGCGCCATGACTTTTCCGCGCCTCATGGAGAAGCTGACCCCGTCAACAGCATGGAGTTCACCCTCGACCGTGTTGAAGTAGACTTTGAGCCCGCTGATTTCGAGGACGTTTGGGAAGGAGCGTGTAGCGGGTAGCGGGGAGCGAGGGGAAGAGGGGGAAGAGGAAGCGGGTGATGAAGAGGAAAATTGAATCGGAGAATCGGAGAATCGGAGAATCGGCGTAAAAAGAGGGATAGGTAACAGGGAAGAAATGGATTTTACCAAAACTAAGGGTTGAAATTTATTATTTTTATTAATCATATTTATCCTGTTAATTCATTTTCTCCAAGGCGCAGTTCCTGTATTTTGCCTCAATTAGATTTTCAGTTTTATCTCCGGTTCACCGTTTCGCCGATTCTCCCATTCGTTCTTTCCTTCACTTCCCCCCATGATACGGGTCGGCGGCGTCCCTTAGGCCGTCCCCTACGAAATTGAAGCTGATCACTGTGAGAATCACGAAAACTGTCGGCATGATGATCCAGGGCTGTCGGAAAAGTATGTCCAGATTGAGACAGTCCTGCAGCATCACGCCCCAACTGACAAGCGGTGGGCGAAGTCCGAGGCCCAGGAAGCTCAGGCTGGTTTCACCGAGTATCATTCCGGGGATTGTCATAGTAAGGCTGACGATAATATGGCTTGTGAAACCCGGAAGCAGATGGCGGAAGATTATCCTGCCGTGGCTTGCACCAAGGAGCCTTGCCGCGACAGCGTAGTCTTCTTCACGCAGTGAGAGCAGCTTCCCCCTGACAGTTCTTGCGAGCCCTGTCCAACCGAGGAAACTCAGAACGATGGTGATTCCGAAATAGACCCAGAGCGGGGGCCATGTGGCGGGCATCACCGCGCCGAGTGTTATCCAGAGGGGAAGGCCCGGGATCGCCTGAAGTATTTCTATCAGCCGCCGGATCATGATGTCGACCGCGCCACCCATATAGCCGGATATGCCGCCAATTGTGAGGCCGAGGATGAAAGACATTGCGATTGAAACAAGGCCTATGGAAAGGGAAATCCTGGAACCGTAGACAATTCGACTGAAAATGTCCCTGCCGTACCTGTCGGCGCCGAGAGCGAAAAATGTCGGCACGTCTTTACTCTTTGGATAAAGTTTTGCGAACTTCGCAGAATCAATTGCAATAAGCTTGCGGCTCGTCGGCAGAACTCCGGCAAGCTTGTAGTTTTCCGTCTTTCCGAATATCCTGAGTGGAATGATTTCGGATTTGTCCTCGAAATACTTCGTAGTCAGATCAACAGGATTCTGGATCTGCCTTACAGGATATGTGTAGAATCCATTGCTGAAGCTGAATTTGATTTTCTGAGGCGGTGCGAAGACATGGGAGCCGATCTTGTCGTTCGGCCCGTAGGGCGCGAATAATTCCGCGAAGATCGCAATTATGTAAAGGGCGATAATGACGAGAAGGGAAACGACTGCAAGCTTGTGCTTTGAGAACTTCAGGCGTATAAGCTGCCACTGCGTCATGGAGCCGAGATCCCGGGAAGAGGAAGCTGAAGAAGATAATTGAATCGGTGAAACGGAGAATCGGCGAATCGGTGAAAATAATGAAGAGAATAATTCTGCTCCACAAAGGAATTTGAATTTTTTATTATTTTTCATAGTCATTCTATTTTGTCTGTTCAGATAACTTTCCTTTATCTCCGTTTCTCCGATTCGCCGTTTCTCCGATTCATTCGGCACTGTTCACTGGTAACTTTCACATCACCTTCCCCCGCCTCCCATCCTGATTCTGGGATCCACCAGCATCAACAGCAGATCGCTGACAAGTATCCCGAACACGCTCAGTGCGCTCAGGCAGAGGAGAAGCGAGCCTGCCATATATGTGTCCTCAAGCATTACCGCATTCAGCAGGAGCGGCCCTGTTGTCGGTAGACTCATGATAATGTCGACAATTGCGGCTCCTGACACGAGTCCCGGGAAGATATGACCGATTCCGGAAATGAACGGATTAAGGGCCAGGCGGAAAGGATATTTGAAAAGGAGTTTGATTGGACGGACGCCCTTGGCCTTGGCAGTTGTCACATACGGTTTACGGAGCTCGTCGAGCAGATTGGCCCTCATGAACCTTATCATGCCGGCTGTGCCACCTGCGCCGACAATCACAATCGGGAGCCAGATGTGTTTCAGCAGGTCAATGACCTTTGGCATATCCCAGTACGCTTGCATCGCATACTGTCCCGAGAAAAGGCCCATCACCGTTATTCCGAAAATCTCCTTCGCCAGAAGCATCAGCACAAGCGCCAGGATGAAGGATGGTATGCACATGCCGATAAAACCGCCTATCGTCAGGACATAATCGGCGATTGAATACTGGCGGACTGCGGAATAAACGCCTATCGGGATGGCTATGATCCAGGTCAGAATCATGGTTCCGAAAGCTATGCACATTGTGAGCAGCAGCCGGTCGCCTACAATGTCCGTAACGAATGCCCCGTTGTTGGACATTGACCGCCCTAGATTTCCCTGGAGCACACCTTTGTCCTCGCCATTGAATGTCGTAAACCAGAGGAGTCCGGACCAGCGGAAGTAATTTTTTACGGCGCCGTCGTCGAGATGATACATTTTCGTGAGTTCTTCGATTTCTTTTTTCGCCTGTTCTTTCATTCCCTGTTTTTCCAGATTTTCTATGACGGTGTTAAGATAGCTTCCGGGCGGGAGCTGGACGCCGGTGTAGACAATCACGGAAATCAAACCGAGCGTCGGAACCATTATCATGACCCGTTTCAGGACAAATGGATTTTTCATTGTGATGAGAATCGCCAGAAGAGCCAGAATGCCGAGTACCGATGTGCGGATTATCAGGCCTATGCTTTTCGGAAATGATGATTTATTGTTTGCCGAAGAAGAGGCTGCCGGGCTTGAATTGGGTTTTGGGACGGCGTTCTGCAGTTCATCCAGGATTTGAATTTCCCTGTCCGCAAGGTACTGCTTAGAAGCCTTCTGATCACCGTTTATCATGTCGGGATTTTCCCAGTACCAAGCCTCGGGAAGTCCATTGTTGGGAGTGTTGAACATGAAGTCTGCCAGCAGGAGTTCGGGCACTCCCCTGAGCCCGTTTTTTACTATGTAAGGAGCGGGCATGGGAGTTGATATGTTTATTGTCCAGACATTTTCCCTGGCGAGGCGCATGACTTCCCGGGCATACTTGGCTTTTACCTCCTTGTCGAGGGTGTTGGCCGCCTTCTGGCCAAGCATTATCGCTTCAATTTCAATTTCTTCCGGCTGGATTATCTCCGGGGATTTGGATGCGGGATCCCCATAAGTTCCACCCTTGTAGTACCAGTCCCAGAAATGTGATCCGGCGCCAAGGGCATCCCATGAGGCGCTTGAATCTCCGGATGCCCCGACCATCGCGATGTCGGCGTATTTCTGGGAAATAATGAACAGGCGGTGGGGTTTTTCACGTATCAGAACCCTGAGCCCCACGTCCTTCCAGTCGTCAATGATGAACTGCAGTGCGCCAGCGGCTCCCGCACGGGTTATCAGCGTCAGGTAAAGTTGAGAACCATCAGGAAGAAGCCTGTATCCTTCGCTGTCGCGTTTTGAAAGGCCGAGAGAGTCGAGAATTTTGTTGGCTTCGGGCGGATCATACTGGGCGTTGGCCTTAAGGTGTTCCGGATCATACCAGAGTGAACTCGGCCCCGGTCCGAGGCTGGATGGCTTGCCGACACCTTTGAATTCTATTTTTACAATCTGCTCCCTGTT
>JBAZRS010000532.1:0-4167 GCA_041662825.1 Victivallales bacterium
ACTCCTAAAATTGAAGTTTACATGTCGGACATGAAGGCCTTTTCATTCTTCAAGCTTGTTTTCTCGGCCTTCACAGGACTTGCCGGCCTGGCATTCCTTTCCGTCGGCGGGTTTTCCTCCGGGAAAATCAAATCGCCGTTGCTTCTCTCGCTGGGCCTGGTGTTCCTGACATACTCCCTTTCGCAATGGCTTTACCTGAATGCGATAACGGCGTTCCTGCTCGCAGCCCTTGTCCCAGTTGTCCTGTCTTTAAGCCTCTGGCGTATAATCTTTAAAAGGTACAGGACGCTTGCCGCCGCTTGCGTAGCTTTCTGCATTTTCATTCCCTTTTCAAACAGCGCTTCCGCTTCCGGGATTTCGATTGAAGACGTGCATTTCAACATTTCCGCCACGATAACCGACAATGACAAGGCGGTCACCGGAACCGCCCGCTACTCTGTAAAAGCCGAAGGTGAAGGTATCATAACCCTGCTTCCGGCACCGGCCGTCCTCACCGGCGCAATCCCGCAGATTTCCGGCATCGAGATCATAAGGGGGGGCAACAACTATATGCTGAAGGCGAAGAGCTCCGGCGACTACGAATTCGAGCTCAGCTTCCTTCTCCCCATAACTGAGGAAAAGGGCGGCAGTTACAATTTCCCGCTCAAGCTCCCGGACTGCAAACGGAATTCCGTTTCGGTGAAGATGAACAGGGAGAACATCGACATCAAATCGGACGAAGCCGTGTTCTTCAAGTCGTCCTTTACGAACAACCTGTGCAGCGCCGATGCGAATTTTGTCCCCGGGTCAAAGGCTGTGTTCCAGCTGCGGCCGCAGGTGAGGAAAGTTGAAAAGGAGAAAACCGTGTTCTTCACGAGCATCGACGCCCTTGCGAAATTCGCAAGTGGTTTCGTGGAGACTAAATACCTTCTGAACTTCCAGATCGCCCAGGGCGAAACTGCGAAATTCGCAGTCGAGATCCCAAAAAACATGAGGGTCACCTCCGTGAACGCCCCGGACCTCGGAGCCTGGCGCTTCACCGAGGAAAGCCGCCTGCTGGAAATCTTCCTCTCGCAGCCGCATCACGGAAATTTCACAGTGACGGTCGTCACCCAGATTGCGAACTGCAATCTTCCGTACGAGGCGAAGATAGGCACACTTTCAGTAAGGGATTCCGACAAGCAGTACGGCACCGTCGGAGTAAGCGCCGACCCGAATGTCCAGGTGCTTGTCGACGATAAGCTCGACGGGTTCAACAGCATCAACCTGAATGATTTCACTGCGAAATTCGCAGACGCCGGCGCAAGCCTCAAGAAGGCTTTCCGCTACAACAAGCCTCCCGCCTCCATCACCGTGAAGGCGACTGCGGTCGAATCCGAATTGAGGGTCAAGGAAAGCTGCCAGCTCTCATTCGAAGAGGAAAGGACGATCCTGACGTCCGACCTTGACATCGAAATAGCGAAAGCTGGAATTTTCTCAGTGTCCATCGACATTCCGAACAATTTCGACATTGACAAGGTCACAGGCAAGAATGTCCAGCACTGGGATGAGATCTCGGAAAAGAATGTCCACCGGCTCCTGGTGCATTTCGACAAGAGTGTCATAGGCTCGACCAACATACACATCGAGCTTAGCATGCTTGACAGGAAGCGCGAGAAATCAATGACGATACCGAAGGTGACCGTTACCGGCGCCCAGAAGCACAAGGGTGATCTTGTGATAAGCGTCGAACGCGGCACAAGAATGGACATTGTCTCGCGGCAGGGACTGGAAATCAAGACCGAGGGGTTCGCAAAGGGCGGCGACAAAAGCGCGCACAGGTTCTCGATCGTGAGGGCCGACTGGGAGCTCAAGGTCGGGTTCGATGTGATCTCGCCGTGGGTACAGGCAGAAGTCCTGCAGATCGGAAAAGTCACAGAAGGCGTTGTCGAGTATGACGTCCATTTCCATTACACAATCGAAAATGCGGGTGTGAAATTCTTCAAGGTGAGGCTGCCGGAAAATGCGGAGACCCCGGAATTCACGGGTGAAAACATCGCCGGCACTCAGAATCTCGGGAAGAACCTCTGGGAAATAGAGCTTCACCAGAAGGTCAGCGGGAAATACCGGCTGCAGTCGCATTACCGCCAGCCTTATGAAAAGAATTCGCAGGTCAAGCTCGCATCGGTTTTGACAGAGGGCACAGAGTTGCAGAAAGGCTATCTCGCTGTGCTTTCCGAGGATTCACTGCAGGTGAAACTTGCCGGAAGAACCGGGGAGATCTCCGAGTTCGACGTGAGGAAAATACCCTCCAATTTCAAGGTCAATTACCTGTCAAACGCAGTGATGTGCTTCAGGACGGTCGGGAACGATTATTCACTGACTCTCGACGTTGTCAGGCACAGGGCCGCCGATCAGCTCAAGGCCCAGACCAAAGAAGTCAATATCATCTCTGTAGTATCCCCCGAGGGAAGGGTAATAACGCGCGTATTGATCTCCCTGAACAACGGAAACGAGAATTTCCTTGAGATGAAGCTGCCGGACGGGAGCAGCATGTGGTCCGTGCTGATCGACAGTCAGGCTGTCGATGTTGCGAAGGAGAAGGGGAACATCCTGATTCCGCTCCGGCAGGGGCTTTCCGGCGGAGGCCGCAATCAGAACATTGAGATAATCTACTCGCTGCAGGCGGACAAGTCCTGGACGCCCCGCTGGCAGATCTACAACGGCCCCTCGTTCAACATCCCGCTCAATGACGTCAAATGGAATATGTACCTGCCTCCGGATTCAAAGTATTCCGGCTACAAGGGGACGCTTGACTACTTTGACCGCACGATGGCGTCTATCGCATACGTGAATCTCGAAGACTACGACCGCGGCTATAAAATGTACAACGATGAAAACAAGAAGAACGCGAAAGTGATGCTTTCCGAGGCGAACAAGTTCGCCGCATCCGGCAGGAAAAAGGAGGCTGTGGAGTATTTCCAGAACGCCGCAAACATGTCGGCAAACGACGCCGAACTCAATGCCGACGTCAAGGGGCAGTGGATACAGATGCAGAGGGACAACTCCATCCAGGGACTTTTCAACAGGAGGGCTGTCCAGAAGAAGGGCAAAGCCGGTTTAATTGAGGAGGAGCAGCAGCAAGGGGCAGTCCCCCAGTCCGCGAAGCTTGAGGACATAAATGTGATAAAACAGCAGCTTGGCGGCACGGAAATAAGCCACCTGCAGACGATTTCCGACAAGATATTCGTCCAGCAGCAGGCCGCCGCCGCCGTCCCCCATCCGCTGCGTCTCACAATCCCGCAGGGCGGCACGAAACTTGAATTCAGACGGATGCACCAGGTGACCCCCTTCGCTCCGGCCCAGATTGAGTTCAAGGCGAAAAAGATCATGGAATGGCAGAATCTTTCCGGATTTTTCGCCGGAACAGCTCTTGTAATCGGACTGACGGTTCTGTTAATTGTAATCAGACCCGCATTCCGGAGGGATTAAGACTGAACCGGTGAATCGGAGAGCCGGAGAAACGGAGAGAAAGGGCATAAGACGCTGAACTCCGAACATTCAACATTGAACATCGAATGTTGGATGAATGGGAAATAGTTAAAAAATACGGAAGTTCTTAAGTTCAATATTTGGAAATAGATAGTTATTTTTTCATTCGTATGAAAAAATATTCCTAGTGCAGGGTAGAAGTCAAAGAAAGTCATCATGCGGCGATTCAGAAAGACAATACGGCGGCCGGAAACACTCAGGGATAAAAAACGTCCCAGAAGTTCGGCACAGTTTGACTATGTGGTTGACCTGCACGGGCATACATGCGATGCGGGAGTAGCACTTCTCAATTCTGTACTCTCTTCCCATTCAAATTCAACCATACTTGCAATTCACGGCAAAGGCACCGGCATCCTGCGGAGAAGGATAAGAGCCTATCTTGCGGGAGATCCGAGAGTCAAAAAGGTGGAATTGGGCGAAGATTCGCTTTCCCTTGGCGGGGACGGGGTGACGGTGGTTTACACCAATTGACTTTTAGATGGCTTCATATCTTTCCGTCAAGTTTTTTTCTCAGGTAATGCGTCAGTCTTTATCCGGGAATGGGATTTTAATTCAAAGTAACGCGGGGTATCGCCCATATGCGTAAACCTAAGCTTTATGTCTCTTGTTGTTAAGAGGTTGTGATGTTATGATTACTCGGGGATCCAAGGCGGCCTC
>JBAZRS010000533.1:0-4165 GCA_041662825.1 Victivallales bacterium
AGGCTGCCTTGGTTTCTTTGAGTTCCCAGCCGGGGAAGACAAGCACAGCGGGATGACAGTTGAGCGCCTTTGCGAGAACTTTTGCCCTTTCCACGCCAATTTTGATCCGGTCGTGCTCAATTCCGGAAATTGTAGACTGGGGAATGCCTGTAAGTTCCGCTAGTTCGGCTTGGCTTAACTCTTGGAGTTCGCGGATTATCCGAACTGATTCCCCGACAGAAACTTCGACAGTCTTCTTTGCCTTTCTGTAGTTCTTGATTTTATTTCCTCCTGTAATCGTGAGGCGTTATATCAATCACCTGAACATATACTTTCTCTATCTCCACCCTATAAATAATCCTGTATTTCAGACCAAGACGTGAAGACCTCTCCCCCTGCAACTGACCTTTGAGTGATTCATCATGAAATCCTTTTATTAATCTGAGTCCTTCAGGCCCCGAGATGCCTACAATATCCTTCCATTTCTCATACCGCTTCAGGACTTCCAGGGGAAGCCGGTAAAGCTTTCTGGCCAGAGAATTATGTTCGTATATTTCCCACATACTAATAATGTACTATACCAGATATAGTATGTCAAGGGGCGTTGAATATCTTCCTGAAAGTTTATTCTCAAATAGTAAATGATTTACGGTTACGCTTTTATGGTTTACTTTATATCATGCTTGGACTCATTCGGCATTTCATTAATGCATCGCAACATGCTGGATAATAATATTATTAAGCTGTATCGGAGAAACATAGGGGTCGAAACATCGGGATCCGGCACGAATGACGCTTAGATAAGGTTTTCCGTTGAAGCTACCCAAAAAAGTGCATTATCTTAGCGCCATTCCTATCTATCCCTCCGTACGTCTTTTTAACCAAGTCGTCTCTGATCCCGAGTCCCGTCAGGAGCTCGGGGCAGACGCTTGGCGTTCCCGGGAACGCTGACCGTCTGGTCGGCTCCATTAAGTTCCTATGTGGAATGACTTCCGCCGAGAGTATCTAAAGATATGCCATAAAAAATGCGTTTTCCCGTGGATTTTAACTTTTCATTGTGGTTTAATATGCCATTTTGTAATGTTAACCCTGAGTAAGAATGATATAATACATTCGCATCGAAGCCTGAAAGGCGAACATTTGTTGTTTTCATGAAATGTTCGGATTAGTCCGCAGTGCTTTAATAACAGGCTGAGAAAGAATATGGGCAATTATCCTGATACAAATCTGAAATGTGATGATTTACTTCCGCACCGCCGCGTTGTGGTTACCGGAATGGGAGTGGTTTCCCCATTGGGGAATGACATCCGGACATTCTGGGACGCCTTGTGCGCGGGAAAAAATGGAATCGGTAATGTCAGTGTCTGCGACCTCTCCGGTTTTGCCGTCCAGCAGGGAGGTGAAGTATCTGATATCTCCCTTCCGCCGGAACTTGCCGCAAAAATCTGCAAAGATGACCGGTCTCAACTTATGGTAGTCGCCGCCGTCAAGCAGGCGATCGACCAGGCGGGCATGCCAAATTCCGCAAAAACCGCTCTAGTGCTCGCAACAAACTTCGCCGCCGCAGGAACCCTCGACGGAGATCTGGGTCTTTCCTCGCCCTGGATCAAGGGAGACCTGGGATATGAAACAGCTACCGATCTTGTAGCCGATATCTGGAACTTGTCCGGCCCGAGAACAACACTTTCCCTGTCATGCTCTTCCGGAGCTGCGGCCATTGGATATGCCGCGGATCTGATCAGAAGCGGGCGCGCCGATTATGTGATCGCGGGAGGATATGACACCATAAGCCGCTTTGCCTGGGCGGGACTTAGCCTCCTGAGGACGATGACGGAGGATAAGATACGGCCGTTTGACAAGAACCGTTCCGGAACCCTGTTTTCCGAAGGCGCGGGAGTGCTGATCCTTGAATCCTTCGAATCGGCAAAATTGCGGAATTCGCAAATTCTGGCGGAGCTCTGCGGGTTCGGTTTCAATAATAACGCATATCATATGACAGCTCCTCCAAAGGACGGTCAGGGGATTGCGGAGACGATGTCGATGGCGTTGAAGGAAGCAGGGATTGGTCCGGACATGGTCGATCATGTCAACACCCATGGCACCGGCACCCAGCTGAATGATCTGACCGAAACTGCGGCAATCAAGAAGGTGCTTGGCATGAATGCCTATGATGTGCCGATAACAAGCATCAAGTCCATGATCGGGCATCAGATGGGCGCCGCAGGCAGCGTGGAGGCGATTGCATCAATCCTTACCATCCTCAATGGCATGATACCTCCGACAATTAATTTGACGACACCGGATCCGGAATGTGATCTGCCGGTTCCTACAGCAGAAGCTCTTGAAGCGGATGTTGAGGTCGTGATTTCCAACTCGTCCGGAATCGGCGGCAACAATGTCTCACTGGTATTCCGCGGCAACAAAAAACCAAACTCATGAAACCAGAGAAAATGATTGACCACGAAACACACGAAATGTTGTTGCAGGAATATCTCTTGTTGGTGTTCACGGCTTTAGCGTGCCTAACATGTTGAATACTAAGACACACTAAAGTTGTGAACACCAACAAGAGCAATCAGCACAATAGAGGCAATTTCAATTGCCTCAGGTAATTCTTAAAAAGAACAAAAGCATGACGGGTAGTATTATGAGACGTGTTGTTATTACAGGCGCAGGCCCGGTGACCGCAATCGGCATCGGGCAGGAATGTTTCACCGAAGGGCTCCTCGAGGGTGCCAGCGGGATCATGGAGATTGCCGCATTTGAGCATGGACA
Organism: Victivallales bacterium; assembly: GCA_041662825.1. GTDB lineage: Bacteria > Verrucomicrobiota > Lentisphaeria > Victivallales > GWF2-50-93 > GWF2-50-93. Next base: position 2,755 of record JBAZRS010000533.1, read on the forward strand.
GTACAATGCACACCTTGCCGCCGCTATAGAGGATTTTGATGTCAAGGATTTCCTGCCGACACCCAAGAATTATCTTGACAGGAACAGCGAACTGTCATTCGGAGCTTTCAGCCTAGCGCTCAAATCAAGCGGGATTGATCTTGCTAAAATCGATAAGGCTGAACTGGCACTGATCTGGGGCACCGCTTTTGGTGGAACTGACACCATGAACCTGTTTTACTCCGATGTCCAGAAAAAAGGTCCCCGTTTTGGGAAGCCCATCCTGTTTCCCCACACGTATTCCAACACGGCGATAAGCTTGCTGAGCATCGAATATAAATTAAACGGGCCCCATATGAACTTCGTTTCCGGCTGGACCGCTTCAGGACAGGCGCTGGCATACGGATATGATCTTATCGCCTCGGGCCGTGTGCCAGTCGCATTTGTAGGCGGAGTTGAATCTTTCAATGAAACCGTTTTCCGTTATAACTTATCCAAAGACATACTTTCTCCGGCCGTTGGTAAAATGGCATGCAGGCCTTTTGACAAGACTGCTGACGGAACGATTACGGGGGAGGGTGCCGGGATGTTGGTTCTGGAAGATTTGGATTCCGCATTGGCTCGTGGAGCGCATATTCTTGCTGAAATTACCGGAGCCGGTCTGGCAGGCAGCCCGGGAGGTTTAAAAACTGCGGCCATTGAAGATGCGATGTCAAAGGCGCTCGGGAATTCAGGTATCAGTCCCTGCGATGTCGATTGCGTGATTGCCAGTGCCAATGGAATTACGAATATGGACAAGACTGAAGCAGGCAGCATCCGAAAAATCTTTGGAGTAAATAAACTGACAACTACCATAAAACCTCTGATTGGCGAGACGTTCGGTGCCGGAGGTATCTTGCAGTTGCATGCTGCTTTAAGCATATTGGAGAGGCAATTCGTCCCCGGAATCAATATCGCGTCAAAGATTCCTGAAGCAGAGAGCCTTCAGATTCCTTATGATGGAGCTTCAAAAAATGTGAAAACTGTCCTGCTGAACAATCTGGATCCTGGCGGCAACGCCGTCAGTATGGTGATAAAGAAAATTTAACGGTAACCCGGTAAAGGCAGGGCGTGTTCTCCGTAACGCGCCGCATCAATAACGGACACCTCGGAGAGGTGTCCCTACCTTTAGAAAAAAGGCTGAAGCATTATATTGGAACATGGAATTTATTAAATTTAATGTTGGAATCGTATGGTACTGTGGTTGAAACCCTATCTACTATACGCACTTCTTAGGAATTTTATCGAGAGGGCATCTGTATTTGATTTTGAGCCCGTGTTTGTTTACAACCTTAAGGGTTGTCAGATAGTAGCCGGAGGTCGGAGCATCGCGTAGACCTCCGGATGGAGATTAAAATTAATTCGCACCCTGGAGGGGTGCCAGAAACTGGCG
>JBAZRS010000534.1:0-4157 GCA_041662825.1 Victivallales bacterium
CATCGCGGCGTTGCGGATGTGACCAGTTGGGAGCGATGTAGAAATCGACATACGCACCGCTGACAAACGGCGCATAGGGCAATTCGCTGCCGCTGTTCGCAGGACCGGCCGGATGTGTGACGGTGTAGGCGAGGTAGAAGTTTTTGTCATCGTACATTGCGCGGACTTCGGCGAGACGCTGGCCGTCAAGCAGGACGAGCATTGACGGGCGGCGGATGCCGTCTTTTCCGTGCCAACCCTCTCTGCCGTCAAGGACGCCGTCCACCTTCACAGCCACTGAGTTCGGGACGTTTCCAGGAGCGGGTGCAATTGTAAACACCGGTTTTTCAGTAGGCGCAACACCGTCGGGATCCCACGGCTTAGCCGTCTTTGCCTGCTCGGGGCTTAGTGTCACTGAACAGCTTGCCAGCCGCTGCACTGTCGGCAGTGTTATCTCATGGATGCGAGTCTCCGTGCCAGCGCCGACATGATAGATCTTGCCGGTCTGCGGGTTCTTGAAAACAAAGGTTGCCTGGATCTCGCCGTAAAGCTCCTGATCCACTGGAATGCCACGCTCAGCAGCCGGGTGATCTTTGAAAATGTGACCTATGAAAAGACCGTCCGTATGCCAGAGCCAGACTGGCCCGAGGGTGTCTGGGACGAAGAGCGCATCGCCGCCTTTTCCTGAAAGCGCCACAGGGTGATACATCTGTCCCGGCTCCGCTACTCCTGGTGCGCGGCGTCCGAGCGCCCAGAGGACTTCACCTGTCTTTTTATCGAACTTCACAAGCTTGTTGCGCCAGTTGCGTCCGGCCCACCAGCCCGAACCGTCGATGCCGGGCAGGTCGAGTTTTTTAGAGGGTTCCGGTCTGACCAAAGCGTAAAGACCGTCGTCCGCCTGAAGCGGAATCGGCATTCCCACACTACGGACTTCCTTGTAACCGTCACCGCCCGCCAATACGGGCTGTGACGCCGGAGTCTTCTTAACCAATGACCAGTCGTATACCGGCACGCCGCTCTGCAGGATTTCTTTCGGAGGGAGAACGTAATCGAAGCGCGTTTTGCTGTCCCGGGTGAGCATCTGTAGATGGACGTTAAGGTCATTGTCGAGTTTGCCGGCGGCGACGCGGATTACGCCATCAAGTGCGGGCACGTCCTTCACATGTGTGATCTCATCGGCGGACATGCGCCCGTCGCCGTTAAGGTCGGCCCATGTCATCCACTGGTTCGGGCCCTGGTCATAACTGCCCTCATACTTGCCGTCGCTGCGCTTTGTTACGTGGTGATATCCGACAAGTGCGACCGGCTTGGGCTTGTGGTCAGGTGAATATTCAAAAATGGCGCCATCGTCGTTGCCGCCGTTGTTGATGAAGAAATTCTTGCCGCTGCGGGAGATGAAATCACGGCTGGAGTAGTGGAATATCGGCCAGGGTGATTTGCCACCGCGCGGCTTTGTAAGAGGGTTGCCCCCGTGCTCGTAACCGAGGTAGATGTCGGTGCAGGAAAACATGTCGGCCCAGGTATTGTCATAGAACCAGGCGGGACGCCAGGTCTTTTTCACCCAGTCAATACTGTAGGCTCGAATCCCGGGCTCATCGGCAAAGGCTGAGCTGGTGGTGAGCACTTCGTTTGGACGGTCCGGGTTGATGGTGGGACTGGAAAGATCCAGTTTGAACGAAAACCACTCCTGCATGAGTTTTCCGTCCAGAGCCCAGCGCGAAGTCCGCGGGAAACCGGTGTTGATATCCTGTATCCATAGCGATTCGCCCTTCGGGCCTAGGCAGATGGCGAAGACTTGACCTATCGCCTGCGGATTGTAGATGCCGGTTTTTGCTGCGCCGCCGGCCTGACCTATGCGACTTAGGAGTTTGCCTTGTGCGCTGAAACGGGCGACCTGACCGTTCGCACCGCTGGAGAAAAAGTTTCCTTGCGCATCTACTGCAAGTGCCCGCGGATCAGTCAACACACCTTCTTCTACAAGCGTCTTTTCCACTTCGCCAGTCAGTTTGAGCCTGACTATTTTATTTCCGCTCTGTATGATCAGCCCGCCATTGGAGACCTTCACATCACGCGGCGAGGAAATTGTCACCTGCCTGCGGATCTGGCCGCTTGCACGGTCGATTATGAATAGTACATCGTCTGCCTTGATAGTGGCGAAAAGCGTGTCGGCGGTGAGGGCCATGCCGTCAATCGACGCAGTGAAACGGCCGCGCCAGCGCGTTTCAGTGACATCTTCATGCGGTTTGGTCGGGAGCACTGCCAGTATCTTGCCGCGGGGCTTGCCCAGTTCGTAAACGGCGATCTCGACCTGTTTTTTCCCGGCGTTCATGATGCCGAGGTAAAAATTGCGGTCGTCCATGGTTCCGGCAAGGCGGCTGTCCCAAGGGTAGAACGAGAAGTAGCGCAACTTGATATTGCCGTCGGCGTCCATCTGCTGTATGCCGGTGATCTGATTGTCCTCGACGCAGCCCCAGACCATCATGACGCTGTCGGAATTGGAGCAGATCGCCGCAGGACCGCCCAAGTTGCCGCCCCAGTCTCCCTTGCCGTCCGGAGTCCGATACGGCGGATTGCCGCTCTTGCCTACGGTCATGACGAATTCGACTTTCGGTTTATCCTTGAAAAAAATCGCCTTGGTCGAATAGTTGCCTGCGAGCTGGGGAATACCGAGATCGCTCGTGCCGTCCCAGATACTCGCCCCCTCGCCCGCCTTCACGGATTTTGCGTAGAGCAGACTGCGGACAAGCTGGCCGCGCTCATTGAAAAGTGCGAGGCTGAGGAAGCCGTCAGACGGCGCGGAATATGGGACGGTGATCGCGACTTCCTTAACCGGAACCGGACTTTTGGCAGTTTCTTCAGCCATCACTGGCGCCAGGATGAAGATTAATGCGAACAGAGAGAGAGACAGCTTCATGTTCATAATATTCCTTTATAATATTTTAGATTTTTCAATTAGGCGGCCAAAGAGCCGCAACTTTAATAATTTGAACATCGAACACTGAACATCGAACATTCAACTTCGAATGGGTAAGAAAAAACAGAGGACATGAGTTCGGAAATGTTGGAATGTATTTTTGATTTACGAGCGTGGCAACGCTCCTTGGAGTGCGGGAACTTGTTACCGCCTTGTTTCGCGAAATTTATTTCGCGGAGTTTAGATAGGACGGAATAAATTCCGTCATTAAAGGCGGCAATGAATTGCCGCACTCCAAGTGCGAATTTCGCAATTCGCAGAAGATGAAGTTCTAAAAATTGGATATTCATAAACTCTGAAATTCCTATACGTAAATTTAGGCGGCCGGGAGCCGCAACTCTTTATTTCACTGGCCGGCTTTGATGCCGGGAATGACGGTGCTTCCTTCCGTGCGGAACGGGGCGGCGGGGAAACCCTCGGAATTGGTCAGATTGCACACGGGGTTGTCGGCCCAGGCATAACGCAAAGCTATTGGCGCGGTAACTTTGTCGCTACTTACCGTCACCGTATCTCCGTCGATGACGGCATTTGCCCACACGAAACGACGATCCGCTCCGGCGATGGCGAAGCCCTTTAACACGCCGCCCTGCGCGACCAGACCTTTACCAACATGCGCAAAATGCAGACGTAATGTCGAACCCTCTATTTTTACGCCGTCGCAAAGCGGTCCGGAATATGCCAACTTATGATGATACACTTTGGCAAGCGCCAGCAGCGCCAGGCGCAGTCCGACATCCTGCTTGTTTTTCGGATGAATGTTGTCGGCTTCGCCGAGATCTATGGTCACAGCGACTTCCGCATTCGGCGTTTCAGCGGCCACCAGCGCCTGCCCTTCACGCAATGCCGCCCAGTCGCTTTCACCCGGCTCGGGATTTTCCTTTTTGTAGTTGGGCAACTGCACCACCAGGAACGGAAGATCCGGCTGTTTCCATGCCATGCGCCACCCGGCAACCAGGGCCCGCAGCAAATGGCGATAACGGACTGAATTACCCGTATTGGATTCTCCCTGATACCAGATGATTCCGGCGATCGGGAACTGTATCCAAGGCGCAACCATGCCAGAGTAAAGTGCTGTGGGTATCTGCTGTGACGGCCAGGTTTCCTCGACAGCGTACTTCCATAGACCCGCCAGCGATTGCGCTTCCGCAGGACTGCCGGACGGAGAGAGACTCATCTGTTCAGGCACACCCACAATTCCACCGTC
>JBAZRS010000535.1:0-4157 GCA_041662825.1 Victivallales bacterium
CGGATATCAGCTGCGACAGAATGATTACACAGTCGCTTGCAGATGCATTTAAGGGCGGCAGGCTTCTCATGTTTGACAAGAACAATTTCAAAAGTTTCATGTCAGCTCCCAATCTCAATGTCGCCGATGCCGTGAAGAAAACTTACCAGGACGTATATGAAAGGCAGAAGAGCAAATCATTCCTGGCGGGTTTTGAGAATTTCATGGTTGACGCCATTGTCATCCTCTACAACTACGGGAATTACACAAAAGCCAGAAAATATCTCGAGGAGCTCAGGAAACTGTTCCCGGGTAACCCGCGCTACAAGGTTGATGTCGACACATTTGTGCTCAAAGAATGGCTCGAAGACGCCAAAGAGGGATCCATGAAGCAGATCATGGACATAGTTGACGGTCTGATTTTCAGGAGCCTGTATTTCCTGTCCTACGGGGATACCGATACCGCCGCTTCTCACGAAAAGCTTGCCCAGGGTATTTATTTGCATTATAAACAGTCTCAGAATGAAAGCTGGGGCAGGGTCGGACTGCCTCCCTATCCGGAGATAAAAAAGAAAATAGTTGAGAACTGTCTCGCCAATTTCCCGAAGCCTGTTTCAGACAGTCTGCGCAGCGCACTTGAAGAGCAGAAAGCGTTGAAAAAGGAAGATCAGCCCCTGCCGAAAGATAAATAATCCGGACGGATTATTTATTCATGCACAGTTCTTGAATTCCCTGAAAAGTTCGGCACCGAGTTCCTTGTAGGACTGATATCTTGAAGACGGGTCACGTTTAATCATTTTCATGAGAATCCTGGCGACTTCCGGGTTCGTCTTAGGAGGGAGTTTTCCGAGAGAATTGTCTTTTAGGGGTGGGGTGACATGTTTTTCAACAAGCTTTCTGACATCCAAGGACGGGAAATAGGTCTTTCTTGAAATAAGATGGTATACCAACATGCCAAGACTGTAGATTTCGCTGTACTGAGATTCCGGAGCTCCTTCTATCCTCTCAGGGGGAATATAGTGCGGAGAGCCGATAATCTGGTCTGATTTATTCCCGTTTATCGCTTCTTCAGTAGTTATGGCCAGGCCGTAGTCAATCATTTTGACATTTCCGTTCCTGTCAATGATTATATTCTGAGGTTTCAGATCCCTGAAGAGGTAGCCGCAATCGAAGATGTGCTGCTCGGCCGAGAGCATCTGCAGTGTCCACAGGAGAATCTGCTTTTCAGTCCGTTTTACAGGCGATTCAATGATCTGGTCCAGCCTTATTCCGTCGATGTATTCATAGACCGCGTAATATTCACCTTTCCAGAGACCGTACTCGTAAACTTTTGTCAGATGGGGATGATTCCCGAAGCGGCATCCGATTTTCGCCTCGCTCAGAAGAGAGTCGATCAGAAACTTGTCATTCCTCATTTCACGGTTAAGCACTTTGATTGCATACTCGATGCTCGGGTCGTGCCTGTGAAAAGCATGATATACGCTTCCCATTCCGCCGCCGCCGAGAGGTTCATAAAGCCAGTAATCCTTGATGAGCATGGGAATGAAATTTGAAGCTGAGCATACTGGGCATTTCGCCATACTTAGGCTGGGGGAGTCTTTGATAAGCACTTTGCATTCGCAGTTTTCACATATGATAAAACCCTGTTCCAAACCTTCAAGGTCAGGCTTGCGATGAATATACTGGGTTTTCTCATCATGTATTCCCATGGAGAAATCCCCTTCTTCATCGTTTTCAGGTATAGACATGCGAAAATCCATATTTTCCCCTCCATTGACATTATTCTATCACAATTCCAATCATTTTTAAAGCAGTTTTTATGCCATATTTAGAGATTTAATGAAGATTTATCAACATGCGGAATGAGCGTTGAAAATGAATTAGAGCCAAAAAAATGACCTCAATTTGAAATTCCGCTTATTCCTGTTACTTTTCAAGTAGCATCTTTAATGTGAAAATCCACATAAAATCTGAAGGAAAAATACGTATGGATCGCAACGAAATAAAGAAAACAGTGCTTAAAAGCCTTCAGGAAGGCCTTTCTCTTTCTGAAATCCAAAAGCTGCTTCATGATAAAGGTGAGATAATCACTTTTCTTGATCTGAGACTTCTCGCCTCCGAACTTGAAAACCTTGACTGGAAAACGCTGGGCGGCGAAAAAGAAGCCCGCGAAAAAGAAGATGCAGCCGCCAAAAAGAAGGAAGACGATGATGCACTGGCCGAGGAAAAGGCTGAAGAGATCCCGGCCGACAAGGGCGAATGGTCAGGCGCTACGGTTGTCGAGGTCAGCAAACTCGCAAGACCGGGCGCCGCATTAAACGGAAGCGTGAAGTTCGCATCAGGCGTAAAAGCCGACTGGGTGCTCGACCAGATGGGAAGACTCGGTCTAGAGAAACCGACAGGAAAACCCACACCTGAAGATATCAAGGAATTCCAGGTTGAGCTTCAGAAGAAACTTCAGGGAATGTGAGCCTTGTCATCCCATGGGATGACGGATGATTGGATGAATGGATGAATGCGTATGAATTTTCCATTGTATTAAAACCAAGTCATCCATTAATCCAACAATCCATTCAACTTTGGAACGATAGTAAAACATGGAGGAAATTTTATGTATATAGTTACTGGCGGTGCCGGCCTGATCGGAAGCGCAATCGTATGGGAACTCAATAACAGGGGCTTTAAGGATATCCTAGTTGTCGATCATCTCGGCCATTCCGACAAATGGCGCAATCTGCGGTCCCTCAAGTTCCGGGATTACATGGAAAAGGATGTTTTCAGGAAAGCCGTTTCTGAAAACAAACTCAAGCCCAAGGAAATCAAGGCCATAATCCATATGGGCGCATGCTCAAAGACAACCGAGATTGATGCCGGTTATCTCATTGACAACAACTACAATTACAGCAGGGAGCTTGCGAGTTTCGCAGTTTCAAATAAAATCCGCTTCCTCTATGCTTCCAGTGCCGCCACTTACGGAGACGGCTCAAAGGGATATATTGACGACGAGTCTTCTTTGGACTCACTGCGTCCCCTTAACATGTACGGTTACTCCAAGCACATGTTTGACCTCTGGGCGAGGAACAGCGGGCTTTTGAAACGCATCGCAGGTTTCAAGTTCACAAATGTTTACGGGCCGAACGAATGGCACAAGGGCGACATGCGCAGCGTAGTATGCAAAGCTTATGAGCAAATCGCCACCACCGGAAAAGTGCAGCTTTTCAAATCATGCCACCCCGATTATAAGGACGGTGAACAGAAACGGGACTTCCTTTACGTCAAAGACGCGGTTGACATGGTGCTTTTCTTCCTTGACCGGAAAGAGTGCGGACTTTTCAATGCTGGAAGCGGACAGGCCGAGACCTGGAAGTCTCTTGTGACTGCGATATTCGCAGCGTTGAACAGGAAGCCGAACATTGAATATATTGATATGCCTGAATATCTGAAATCCCGTTATCAGTATTACACAAAAGCTGAAATGTGGAAACTCCGCCGCTTTCATTCACAGCAGCTATTGTCGCTGAAAGACGGCGTGAAGGACTATGTCAGGAATTATCTCGCGCCTGGCAGGCACCTCGGGGATTAAATTTCAGCACTAAGTGGAATCACCGCATGGGTTAAGCTCACAACAATGGAACTTAAAGTTTATGAACATCCAATATCCAACCAGGCTTCGTAGGGAACTACGCCACGGCACAGCACTCAATTTCCAATTTCCATCGGAATTAATTTCCATAAAATCTTAACTTGGACATTGGATATTCCGTGTTGGATATTGGATATTCAGAGTCAAACCTCTGTGCATTCGTGTCTCTCTGGTTAATTATAAGGATTCTCGAATTCCTATGCCTTTGCCTGACAAAAATTCCATTGACGCCCTTTCCGAGGACAATCTTGCCATGCTGGCGGAAGCCGATTCCAACGGTTTCCTGATGGCGCCGGGAGAGAAGATTTCCGATTACAAGAAGCGCCTTATTGAAATGCAGAATTCCTACGCCGAGATCGAGAAGGACATTCAAAACACGAAGGAATACAATATTTACGGTGAATTCGTCCTCAACACCGAGAAACGCATCAATGCCGAGATATTGGACGAGGCTGCTGAACTCACCAGGAGATATTACGATTTCAGCATAAACTGGGTGCCCGGGTTTTTCCTGTCAAAGAGCCTCGGCTTCCTC
>JBAZRS010000536.1:0-4149 GCA_041662825.1 Victivallales bacterium
AGAAAGAATTTAGAACAGGCGAGACGCCTGTACCACATTAAAATGGATCTGTCTGCGTGAACGCACAGGCAGATGCCAGCAAGATGCTGGCGTTCCTTTAAGTTCCGGCGAAAACGGTTAAGTGAACGTCCAACATTCAACGTTGAACATCCAACATCGAATTAAAACTGAATTCATTCGAAGTTGGAAGTTCGATGTTCAGTGTTCGATGTTCAAATTATTAAAGTTGCGGCGTTTTGGCCGCCTAATTAAAACACATTATCAATGATGGAGAAAATGAAAAAGACACAGAGATCAGATACTGAAAACCGGAAGCCGGACCAGGCATGGTTCAACGAGGCCAAATTCGGGATATTCGTCCACTGGGGCGTCTACTCAATCCTGGGTCGCGGGGAATGGGTGATGTTCAAGGGGAAAATCCCGAAGCCGGAATACAACCTCCTCACCGAACAGTTCCGCCCGGAAAAATTCAATGCCGACGCCTGGGCGGACCTCGCAGTGAGGGCCGGCGCAAAATACATGGTGTTCACGACGAGGCACCATGACGGATTCGCAATGTACGACAGCAAGGTGAGCGATTACAATTCGGTGAAAACCGCCGCCGGACGCGACTTCGTGCGGGAATTCGTGGTCGCATGCCGGAAGGCCGGATTGAGAATAGGCCTCTATCACTCCGTAATGAGCTGGCAGTGGCCTGCGATCTTCACAGGCCCCGCCGCTGATCCAGAAGGCTGGAAGGCGATGGTCAGGGAATCCCATGAACAGGTCCGGGAGATACTGAGCAATTACGGAAAAATAGACATGCTCTGGTACGACGGAGCCGTAGTCCCGGGAATACAGGACGACGGGATGCAGGCGAGATACTGGCGCTCCAGGGAGTTGAACGCCATGGTCCGACGCCTTCAGCCCGACATATTGATAAACGACCGCTCCGGCCTTCCCGAGGATTTCACGACACCCGAACAGCATGTCACAGCGCCTGCCGCCGGCCGGCGCTGGGAAGCCTGCATGACCCTTAACAGCAGCTGGGGTTACAATTCATCGGACCGGAACTTCAAATCCCCGAAGGAAGTCATAGACTGCCTGATTTACGCGGCCCGTTTCGGCGGAAACCTACTCCTCAACGTCGGGCCGAAGGCCGACGGCACGATCCAACCCGAATTCACAAGGCGCCTCAAGTCAATAGGCGACTGGCTCAAAGTGAACGGAGAAGCCATTTACGGCGCAAGCCGCAACGCATACAGCGAATCAAATCACGCCTGCGGCCCCGTGACTCGCAAAGGACGGAAGGCGTACCTTTTCATTTCCGGGAACACCGGAAAAACATTAAGGATGGACGGTCTAAATTCCGTAAATGTCGAGGCAAGTATCCTCGGCAGCGGTTCAATACCGAAAATTAAAACAGTGTCGGACATGACGGTCGACATGGGCGGCCTGCCGTTAATATCCCCGGACAGGCTTCCGGTCGTGCTTTCCATAAAGTCCAAAATATTCGGCGTTCCCGCCAACACTCTCGGCCAGGCCGGGAAAAGCATCCGCATGAAAACAGGAGACTCCCCGGTGCTTGGTCAGGACTGCGACAGATTTTCACCGCCTGAGCCCCCTGTCATCGACGGGCCGCCGCAGAGAATCCTCTTCTCAAATTCCAGAAAAGTCATCGGGTCGGACTCGTCCAAATGGTGTCCGGGCTGGACTGGCCGGACTATATTTTCAATGCCTGCGAATCAGTCCCCAGTCTTGAACATTTCGGTTCCGGTGGACGGACTCTACGACATAGCCCTCGGACTGATCGCAAAAAAAACGGCATCCGTTGAAATAAGCATTAACGGCATCCCGGTCAAGCCTGCGAGGCGCCTGCACTACGGCGGATGTCCCGACACAGCAGTTATAGAGGGGCGCCACCTTTCACAAGGACATCACAAACTGTCGGTCAAATCATCTGAGAAATTCGGAATCTACGCCCTGAAAATCACTCCCCGCTGGAAGGCGCTCCCTTCGGAGAAATGGCTGACAATCGGGCCTTTCCCCACGGGATTCGGACCGCAGTCCCCAGTCTGCGAAGTTCGCAAGGCGATGACTGAAGTTTTTCCGCCGGAGAAGGATGACTTCGGCACGAAGGGGGCCTGCAAGGGCATCGGAGGAGATGAAATAAGGTGGCGTCACTCGAAACTCCGCGAAGGAGAGCATTCCGATGTCGGAGTCGATTTCCCGTACCGTTGCGGCACGAAACACAGTGGGGTCTGCTATGCCAGGACAAACATCATAAGTTCAAAGGACTGCAAAGCCATACTCCTTATAGGCTGCGACTGGTGGGCCAACGCCTGGCTCAACGGCAGCCCTGTTATCAGCAGGCGTCCGGCTTCCGCCGTCTCCGAAGACGGCGCGCAGTTCAACGGCTGGAAGCCCACACCTGCGGAAATACACCTTAAAAAGGGAATCAACACGTTGCTTGTCAAATGTCACCGCGGAAGCTGCGCCACCTGGTTCACCTGCCGGATAAACGATACGGAAGATGTGAAAATTGAAGTGTGATGTAATAAAACTTGGGTGAAATCTTCCATTGTACATGCCCAATATGAGGCAATTTCAAAATGCAGGAAAATGTTGCCATAGCAATGTCTTCCGTTGGAGTTCAAACTTTAGTTTGTCTTAGTATTCTATAAATTAGGCGGCCAAAGGCCGCAACTCTTTTAGAATAGTTACAGAGGCGCAAAGGCACAGAGGCACAAAGTTTTGAAAAATGCCAAATATCGAACATGTTGGAGTTCACAACTTTCTTGTCCGGCGTAGCCTTGGCGAAGACGGAAGTTGTGTCTTTATTCTTATAGATAATCATTAAACTTTGAAATTCCTTAACGTCAAGTTACGCAAGCTAAAGCTTGTACTCCAACTTAAGAAATCAGCTCAAATAATTATGGAACAATAAACATGTCACAGCTAAAAAAGATCAGAATGGGGCTCTACGGTTGCGGATTGTACAGGACAAGGGAACTGCTTGACGCAATACGGGTCGGATGTCCTGAAAGCGTGAAGATAGTCTGCGGATATGATGCCAATCCGGCGACACTCGAGTCCGCCGGGAATCTTTACGGGTTCAAGCCGTGTTCGACGCCGGGCGAATTTTTAAGCTGTGATTTTAATGTCGCAATGATCAGCCTCCCCCCGTATCTGCATCCCGAAGCCTTCGAGCAATGCGCTTCGTCCGGGAAGGATGTGTATCTTGAAAAGCCCGTATGCGTTAATGATGCAGGCCGTGAAACCTTGATAAGAACCGTGTCAAAATATCCGCAGGTCCGCTGTTATGTAGGACTTTCAAACAGGCACATAGCGCCTTTCCGGAAAGTCGCTGAATTACTGCGGCGCCCGGATGCAGGCGAGATCATAGGGGTGAACCATCACTGGCTGTCTCCCGGCATAGGCAGGGAACCGATTCCGGATGACAAACTCGGTTGGAGGCATCGCCTCGAGCAGAGCGGCGGGGAATTGAACCAGCACTGCTGCCATCTCTTCGACTGGTTCTGCTGGATCGGCGGGAACATGAATACTGTTTCCGCTAGCGCCTATACGCCCAAATGGGCGCCACTTGCACATGAGGAAACGGAACTGTCCGCCTGTTTCACCTATGAATCCGGGGCGCTGGCATCATTCCAACTGTCCAGCACTCACATCAGAATGTCCAGTTCGGCTCGGTCAGCACCGAAAACTTCGGGATCAAATACGAGTGGAGTGCGAATTCATTCGTAAAACTATATCGGAACAGGCCACGCGCAGCGGATGAAACATGGGAATGGTCGATAACTGACAACGCCGGCGATGACGACCGGAATGTCAGACAAATGAAAGAATTTTCAGAGGCGTATTTGTCCGGCACGCCAATGCCGATCGGCATTGAAGACGGAATCCGTGCATATGACATGGTCTCCGCCGTGCGCCGCAGTTGCAAAGAAGGCAAGACGGTAAAAACACAATAACAAGAAGTGATTGCAAAACACAAGAAAATGCTGTTGCGGGAATATCTCTTGTTGGTGTTCACAACTTTAGTGTGTCTTCGCATTTTACGATAGACACGCTGAAGCCGTGAACACCAACTTTAACAATCAACTCAAAAGAGGCGATTCTGAAATTGCCTCCCAACACGAAAGTCAATAT
>JBAZRS010000537.1:0-4131 GCA_041662825.1 Victivallales bacterium
CGGAAATAATCATGTTTTGACAGCGGATTGAGCTCGGTTTTTGAATAAAACCAAAAGGGCACAAGGATTACATACGGATTTTCATTTATGTCTATTGCAGGCTCTCTCTGTCCAAGCGGCCTGACATCAATAAGAGGCATGACATAGCATGTGTCGGCAATAGGCTTTTCAAGGACGGCTTTCTGGGGCTGGTATTCGTACCTGTCTTCGTCAAAAGAAGCGCATCCGGACAGAAGTGCCAAAATCAAGGTGAAAATCAATGCGCAATTAAAACATTTCATGTTCCCTCCTGTAAGTTTTATAAAATTATTGAACCGCCTTTACCCATGACCTTGCGAAGTTCGCAGGCATCCACTTTGTCAACCGGTATTCCCTTATCCGCGGCAATCGCCGCCGCCACCCCGGCAGCTTCTCCGGTCTGGTTGCAGGTCACCATCACGCGGACCGCACCATATGCGCCGGTATCGGCGTCAAGCATCCTTCCCGCAATTAGTACATTCTTTGATTCCTTCGGGACAATCGAGCGGTATGGTATCTGATAGAACGGAGTGATCCCTTCCGATTCTGGACGCCAGCGCGACTCCTTCCATCCTGAGTCCTCCTCAAACACGCTTTCCCTGCCGTCAAGGTAACGGAAGGTGATCCCCGGCCTGTCCTCGTGATGCACATCCACGCGATAGCTCCCGTATGCTATGGCGTCCTCAAATTTACGTCCCTCCAGCAATTCCTTCTCCGTAAGCCGGTGCAAACAGTCAACATGCCTGGTTTCACGGACGCCGATATACGATGCGATATCGGCAAGGACGGGTTTCCTGTCGGTGTATTTCCTGACTATGTCCATATATGCACGGACTTGGCGGCGCCCTTCGATTTCAGCGTAAGTGAGTTCGTCCGCATCTGCGCAATTCGCGTTGAACACATGAGTTTCGGCGTGCATGGTAACGCCGGGCATTCCAACGACTCCCGCACTCCAGCCCCAGTCCTTCGGAAGATTAAATTCCTCCCGATGCTTCCGGATAAGGTCTGCAACTGAAATCCCGGAAGTGCCAAGTATCCGTGCGCAGGTTGTAGGCGGCTGAAGATGTTTTTTAAGCGTTGTCTGAAATCCGAGCCTGAATGCAAGATCACCGTCTCCTGTTGCGTCTATGAAAACTTTTGCCCGGACGGCACTGCGTCCGGATTTGTTCTCGATAATGACAGCATCTAGTTTTCCGTCTTCAAAATGGGGTGCGGCAAACAGGGTGTGCAGATATGCCTTTATATTATGTTTGCCGACAAGTTCATCGAGTTCTATTTTAAGCTCCTCAGTGTTTAAAATGAATCCGATACCGGCATTCCGGGTCTTTTCCAGAACGGCATCCCTCTTCGCAAGCCTGTCAACTACTTCGCGTGTGAGTCCTCCGATTACATCGTATTTATATTCGGAATCCATGAGGGAATGCCAGACATTGACAAGGCCCTGGGTGGCCACACCTCCAAAGGAATTCTGTTTTTCTATGATTGCGACTTTCGCACCAAGTCTCGCCGCCCTGACAGCGGCAAAGACGCCGGTGCAGCTTCCGCCGACAACACATATGTCCGCCTCGTGCACCACCGGGGTTTTCCTGGACTTTTCAGCAATAAGAACATTTCTTTTCATTGTTCCTTTTCCGGATCAGAAGTTTTCTCCACAGAAGCCGAATCGTCATCTGGCAGTTTGATGAGTTCATCCAAACCTGCGAAAGGATTGAAAACAGCCGATGGCGGTTCATCTCCCGGTCTTCCCCCGGCAAAATAACTCTCCGTCCTGACTTCATGCTCGTTGTCGTGGCAGTAAATGCAAAGCAGTTCCCAGTTGCTGCCGTCGGGCGGATTGTTTTTGAAATTGAGGTCCTTGTGATGGACAGTAAGCTGACTGAGCTTGTTTCCTGAAAACTCGCGCCCGCAGCGGCCGCATATGTGCGGGAAAAGCCTGAGCGCCCGTTCGCGGTAGCTGTTCCGCCGGTTCGCAGCATCATCCGTCAGCTTTTTAAGCATCTGCGCCTGTTTCGCCGGATCCATCGGTGTGTTTTTTCTCATAAATGTCACCCTGTCGTTTATTCAGTATCCGGCATTAATATCACCTCGGCGCGCTTTTTTATCAAACTGCAAAATGACAGTGAATAAGATTAATGGACTCCAAGAACCTTCTCCAGCATTCCTGCGGCATAGAGCGGCAATCCGAGACGCGCCCCGGACTGCCATACGTTCTTGCCGCTCAACAGCAGTGCGCGGGAGGGGGCGAACTTCTCCTGGTATACTCCGAGACTCTTGGCTTTGGTGGAAAGGCCGGATTTGACTTCCAGGGGGATTGTTTCTGAGCCATGCACCAGAAGAAACTCAATTTCCGATGTCCGCCCCTGCCAGGCATACAGAGGCCTGTATCCGGCAGCAGTAAGCTCCTGAGCCACAACATTCTCGGCAACATATCCTTGATAGGAGCCAAACCCGTAGGAAATCACCGCCTCTGGCGGAATTGCACCTATGGCACCAAGCATGCCCGTGTCGTGAAAATAGAGTTTGAAACGGTTTTCAACCGCCTGCGAGGAAAGCGGCACAGCCGGCTTCTCCACTATGAAAGTGCGTATGAGTAAACCGGCGCTTTCCAGCCAGTCAAGCGAGCCCGAGAGCCTCTCGTAGCCAGAAACTCCCGGCACTGCGTCTTTGAACCGGAAACGCGGCGACTGCGCGTCCTGCATCCGCGCCAATTGAGCAGGGACATTGCGCCAAAGCCTTTCAATGTGCAGGGCGTTAACCTTGCCGCTGTGCTTTGCGATGTCGGCAAGGTAGGCATCTGTCAAATCCCGCTGCACCTTCCGGACGGCGGTGAACGCATCGTAAAAACTGCCGGTCCGCAGGGATGAATATGCTTTTACCGCTTCCGGCATGCCGCCGACAATCAGGTAGTGTTTCCATAATTCCCATAGACGTTCATGCGCCATCTCGGGCAAAGGCCGATTCGGCTCGATGGACTGAAGGGCCTGTGCCGACATCGGTTCGCCGATGCCCAGCAGAAATTCCTCAAAGGTCATCGGAAAAAGATCCATGAAGGCAACCTTCCCGACAGGAAAGGCCTCGGGTGACAGGCAAACACCCAGCAATGAACCGGCGGCACAGACAGCGGCTTCCGGCATCTCTTCGTTAAAGTATTTGAGGGCTGTGAGCGCTCGCGGACAGCGCTGAATCTCATCTAACACCAAAAGGTCGGAACCGGAATTGATAGTCCGTCCGAAATGAAATCGAAGCTCATCAAGAATACGCAGCGGATGCAAATCCTTTTCGAACAGCTTTCCAAACCTCTCATCCTCCTCAAAGTTTACGTAATGCATCGCCGGGAATTCCGAAAGTCCGAATTCCTTCAGCAGCCAGGTCTTCCCGACTTGCCTGGCCCCACGGAGTATCAGGGGTTTGCGGTTCAAATCCGATTTCCAATCTTTGAGTTTATTGGCAACTGAACGGTACATGATTCAAGACTCCTTAAGACAGTTATTGCAAGGATATATTAACATAAATGCAATTTATTGCAAGGAATAAATCATATGCACCTGTAAATCGCAGAAGTAAAGTATGCTGAGATTGTCCGGAATTTTGATCCCCATGGTAAAGGCAGTCGTGTAAATCTCCATGCCTCCATTAAGATGCGCCAATACTGAGATTGGCGTTTCCGAGGTGAGTCCAATTAAAAGTAGCACAGACATTCCTGTCTGTGGATTAAATTGCTTCATTCCCTGCGTAAGACAGTCCCTGGTCGCACGCCACGGCGCGAAAACCTTTGGCGCCGACTGAGGCTTGTACGCATAAGTCTCGCCTGTTCTTATTCTTTCTTAAAACACAGACAGGAATGTCTGTGCTACCCGAAGAGGGTCGAAACGCCTGTGCTACTTCCCTGGGAACGCTGACCGTCTGGTCGGCCGTATTGAAATTCAAGACACAGGCAGGAATGCCTGTGCTACTTTTGGAATATAAATTTTTCCCGCAGGAAAAAATTACGGATTCCCCAGAATCAGGAAGTCATACGACCAGTTGAACGGGTACGTTACAGTCCTGCCCAGCGGATTCTGATATTGTGACTTGTCTGCCCACAGGAAGTAGCCCCGGCCTTCAATACCGCCA
>JBAZRS010000538.1:0-4110 GCA_041662825.1 Victivallales bacterium
GAAAAAGGGGCGTTCCCCGCTGGCGGATGTGTGAGGTAATTTCAAAATTACTCAGAACCCGCTCGAAAAGGTAGAAGAAAGACACCCCTTGCGGGGTTAACTACCAACAAAGGACAATGAATTTGACTCTAATTAGTTTGTAGTCAAGCTCGCAAGAGCTGTTCCATAAGCCTTTTCGAGCAAGGTCTAGTCAGAATTCAGAATAAGCCGGATTTGAGTTCAAATTTCATTCTGAATTCTGTCCGCCGCGGCGGATGACTGCTGAATTCAAGCAAAATATGAGTTTTGCATTTGAATACGCTAATATTTTTATGTTTGAAGCGTATTGTATTCATATGGAATAAAATTAGCTTTAAAACATGGATCAGAGGGCTAAAGTGTTTCATGGGAAGCAGGAAATCATTTAAAACAGGCTTTGTTTCAGGGCAGACGCTAACAGAATATTCACTTATGCTTGTAATGTTCATGCTGGTCGCCTCTGTAATGCTTCTTTTGATTACGGCATTAAATTCCTACGGCTGGAGGATTCTCTCCCTTGTGGGATTGGATTACCCGTAGGGATTTCATAGTAATCAGTGTTCAGTCATCAGTTATCAGTAGAAATTTACTTCACTGATCACTGGTAACTCCTTTGAAACTTGCCTTAGAAGTAGGTCGGGCTTTCCAGCCCGACAAGGCGGCGGCCAGGAATGACCGCCCTACTTAGTCGGCAAAAGTTTCTTATTGATAAAACTGCACCCTCCGCAGTCGGGCGCTGATTACTGATAACTTATAAATAGAGTTGCGGGCAGGGCCAGCCTTAGTATAGGGGTATTTTTTCCTGGGACAGGAAAAAATTAAATGTATAAATAAAACAAGGAGAAGGAGAAAGATGAGAAAGATCATGAAAAAGAAGAGGTCGGGTCAGACAATTGTTGAGTACATACTTATTGTTGTTCTAGTTGCTATTGCGGCCCTCGTGGTTCTCGGTCTGTTCAGCGACACCCTCAGGAAAAAGATTTCAGGGGTGATTGCGAATTTGACTGGCGGAACTGAAGCCACTGATGCGCAGACCGATGTCTCGAAGAAGTCTGAAGAAATACTCAAGGATCTCGAGGCTGACGGCACCAAGTAAGCGGCTTTGTTTTATAGTAGGACAGGCTTTAGCCTGTTCGGAGGATCTGGATAAGAGCCAGGTTTACAGTCATATGACGTGACCAAAAAGCTCATCTTGCGTTGTGTATTTGTTGGTGGCAGTCAAAGAGCACGTCAACAAATTCGAGCTGTAGCCGCGTCACTCTGTTGACGCGTTCTTTTTCTTTATGGATGCAGCTGAATACAAAATCGAAGATGCGCCGAGACTATTATTAGTCGATTAATAACTACACAAGAGACGGACAGGAAAGCCCAGCATCCATTGGATTTATATCAGCTTAAGGTATTAAAATTCTGTAAGGATTCCTCCATCATGAAGAACAAGCTCTTCAACAACCTCGCAAAAGCCGGCGGCAACGCCAGCGGCCAGACCATTGTTGAATCGCTGATGTGCTCCATGATTATCATGATAATACTCGTCGGACTGTTGCAGATTTTTCACATTGGCGTTGCAAAACTCCTCACTAATTATTCCGCTTTCAGGACGGCACGTTCATCTTGTGTGGGGTTTGCCCCCTATCTGCTTGACAGAAGCTCCAGGATCGCCGCAATGGGTGCTTCCGGCAAGATGCTGGAAGCTCAGAACAGTTCTGAATTCAGCTCCCCTATGACGCAGTTTGCCGCAGAGGAGCTCATGATCCCGGAATATATCTCCGGATACAGATGGCTTAAGTACGAATACTGGTTCGGGGAAAACACCTATGACGCACCATTGTACTATGCATATGATACTGTCGGCGATAATCCCGTCTCTCCGCCGAGTACCAGCCTTTGGAATTTACATTCGACAACAGAGACCGCCGTCAATGACAATGTCACGTTCACTGACTATCCTTTCCCTTTCTTTGACTTGTTTGATCGGAACCGGGTCATATTCAGTTCCATGGACAACGCGTTTAGATCGGTTGACATAACCGGTTCATCAAGTCTTACAAACCATGCACACGACTACCTTGACGAATAAGGATGCCGACATTATGGATGGGAATATTTCAGGAAAATCAGAGAAGGGGCAGGTTCTTATAATTGGCATTATGACTGTCCTCCTTCTCGTAATCGCAATCATTTTCCTTTACGACCTGCATTCGATCATTAGAATCAAGGTGAAAGCCCAGACGGCCGCCGATGCAGCCGCCCTGACCGCTGCCAACTGGCAGAGGCACAGCCTGAACCTCATAGGAGAACTGAATCTGGTTAAGGCTTGCACGGTACTTGTCAGTGACATTGGTCCTTTTGTTCCCAAGAATCCCGGCGAAACAAACGATGATCCTGAACCGCTAGCTAGGGAATCTGAGCTACTTACTGAAATGCAGGCAAGGATTTCCTTTGTCGGCCCTATGATTGGGTTCGGCGCAGCCCAGCAGGCGGCAAAGAACAACGGTATGAACCCTGTTTCCCACTTCACAAACGTTGTAAGCCAGCATATCGACAATCTTATGAATGATGATTTCTACGGAGATTCAGTAGGAATCAATCAAAGAATTCCGGATTATCCGGAGAATCGTGATGTTGATCCAATCAATGATAAGGGATATGCTTGGAGAACACCTTCCGGAGGCGGTCCTTATGTGCAAATGGTTGAGGAGGTAAATATCGGGCAGGGCGGCATTGCCGCAGCACCTAATGTTGATTTCGCTTCGCTTCCGAATGTTGATCCGTCTTGGCTGCTGGAAATCGGGCTTTGGCGCGCAGTTGCCGCTGAATATTGGTGCCACGGCACCCTGCGTTCTCTTCTCAAGACCGGTGATTTCACCGGAAAATGGTGGCAGGCTTCCATTGTTCAGAATTCTGCAAGATTCCCTGAAGAATGCGAATATTCTCCGTTATATATCGAGTATTCAGGAGTAGGGGACACAACTGTTTTTGACAATGCAAAGGGCTCTCTTGACACATTGGCTGCTGACAGGAGCTTGATTGTATCCGATAAATTCAACAGAGGCGAAGCAGGTGACACGGATAATATAAACAGTCCACTGCCGCACATAATATGGTGCAAGTATGAATCGAGATGGGCCAGCGATCTACCTTCTTCCGAATGGACCGGAAGCGGGAATATAAGTTATCTGCGGGCGAGCATGAAGCCTGAGTATATTTACGGTGGCGCCCTTGCCAAAATGCGCTGTTACGCCGAACCTACCGCGATGTCAAGCAATTACAGGGCAAGCAGGTTGTCTGGAGACTGGTTGTCCGCATCATCGGCAAATGTGGCTTCTGTAACGTGTACAGCCCTTGCGAAACCCCTGGGAAGGCTGACTGCCGGCGTGCCTCCCTGTGCAGTTGACATGGTATTGCCTGTCTTTGACAAGTCAAGACTGATCCCTGTCTCAATGCAGGATCCGACCGGACTTTACGATCCATTCAATGCCGATCAATACGCTCTTTTCCTTTTCCTCAAATGGGCGGCAACTGTCGATGATATCATGAACCCTCCTGCCGATCCCCCTTGTCCTAGCGCATACTATCTTGCGTGCATGCAGAAACTCAATGACCCGGATTGGAGAAGCAAAGGATGGAACAGGGATTATGTCTCACAGACTATTCCGACAAGTTTCGACCCGGCTAATAACCCCACCGGGGCGGGCTGGTTGCAGATGGGGCGCACCTTTGTTAATGACATAAATGGAATCCCGACTTCGGTTGCTACCACAAATGAGGACACCTGCGATGGCTGGCCCGGTGGCGGCGGTCCGGGTAATCGCCGCGGCCCCATAGGCCCCATTCATTAATTTAAATCAGAGCCTTACATCTGAATGATGCATAATCTATCTGTGCAGAGAAGTTTCCTGCAAATAAGCTATGGTGCGGCAAGATGGATGATTGGAATAACAGTTCCCAGTCTCGGGTGTTCCGGATAACTCTTTTGAGCTGATTTCTTAAGTTGTTCGCAGCCCTGGTCGCCTACGGCGCTGCCAAAGGAGCCTGTCGGACTTAGAAATGGGCGTGACTGCGGGCGATTTTGCTTGTAGTAGCGCATGT
>JBAZRS010000539.1:0-4098 GCA_041662825.1 Victivallales bacterium
TTTTGGTGTCGGAGAAGGTTTCCTTGGTGCAGGAGAGGCTTTTTTGACGACCTTCTTGACAATGGCTTTTGCGGATGATTTGACAGGCTTCTTGGTCGCAACAGCTAATTTTTTCACAGGTGATGCTTTTTTAACCTTGGCTTTGATTTTGGATGCGACTGAAGCTTTTTTTACAGGTTTAGCTTTTGCAACGGCTTTTTTCTTGGATTTAGATTTTATGGCCATCGGATCACCCTCTGTTTTAGATAAGGAAATAATAATTTTAAATTTAGAACCATAGAAATTAGGCGCGAAAAGTAACATGGATTTGGAATTAGTCAAGAAAGAAAACCGGATTTTATATGGAAAATAGGGCAAAGTCGGATTTTAATTTCAGGTTTTTGATTTATCTGTACTTTCTTTCGAATGTAAAACAGGCATCTTGCCTGTGCCCTTATATATACGATTTCATATTAACATGGGAGTAAAAATGCTAACAATAAAAACCGGACAGAAAATTCTTTTCATCGGCGACAGCATAACAGACTGCGGAAGAAGCAGGGAAAACCCGGGATTGCTTGGAAGCGGGTATGCGATGATGACGGCCGCCCGACTTCTGGTCAAATATCCTGAACAGAACCTCAGTTTCTGTAACTACGGCATTTCCGGGAACAGGGTCAGGGACCTCAAGTCGAGATGGTCCGAAGACTGCATCAGACAAAAACCGGACATCCTTTCAATCTTGATAGGTGTGAATGACACCTGGAGACGCTACGACAGGAACGATCCCACGGAAACGGATGTTTTTGCAGATGATCTCCGGCATATCCTGAAACAGGCGAAAGATGAACTGGGATGCCAGATAATCGTCCTTGAGCCGTTTGTCCTTCCGGTTCCGGCCGACAGGAAAAAATGGAGGGAGGACATTGATCCGAAGATCAATGCGTCCAGGGAGCTTGCCATGGAATATGCAGATGCGTATGTGCCGCTGGACGGGATCTTCGCCGCAATATCCTGCAGGCAGAAGCCCGCATACTGGGCGGCAGACGGAGTTCATCCGACAATTGCCGGGCACATGCTTATTGCGGAGAAGTGGACGGAATGCGCGGGAGTGTAGAAGGACGAACATTCGAACAGGGGAAGGACGAACAGAAATGAATGGTAATATTTATAATCTAGAAGAACGTCTTATCGAATTTGCTTGTGCAATCGTCGAAATTGTTGGGATGATGCCGAGGAATATTCCTGGAATCCATTTTTCCGGACAACTTATACGTTCGGGTACTTCACCAGCTTTGAATTATGCAGAGGCACAGGATGCTGAGTCAAAAAATGATTTTATCCATAAGATGAAAATAGTATTGAAGGAACTGAGGGAGACATATGTCTGCCTTAAGATTATTGACAGAAAGGTTTTCCAAAACTCACCAGAAGTCAAAAAATTACTTGTTGAAAACAATGAGTTAATCTCTATTTTTGTTAAAAGTGTAGCAACTGCAAGAAAGAAAGATTAAAGTCGTCTGCTTCGACTGTTTGTAATTCGTAATTCGGTTGTTCTCTTTTCGTAGTTCGGCTGTTCGTAATTCGTAAATCGTAATTCGATTGTTCGGTATTTAATAATGTTCATAGATCTTCACATGCACAGCAGGGCGTCGGACGGGACAAAGACACCGGCTGAGCTTCTCGCGCTTGCCAGCGGGAAAAATCTTGCCGCGATCGCCCTGACCGACCATGACACCATTTCCGGAATTCCGGAATTCCTGCTGGAATCGGAAAAGTATCCCTCGATAAAGGCGGTGCCGGGCGTTGAAATCTCGCTGAAACATTATGACTATTCAATCCATGTCCTTGGGCTTTTCATAGACCATAAATCAGAGCTCCTAAATGATTTCCTGTGCGATATACGCAAGAGTAGGGCAAAGAGGAACGAAATGATTGTTGCGAAACTCCAGAAGCACGGATTAGACATAACTCTTGGAGAGGTCAATGCCGAAGCCGGCGGAGAGTCCGCCGGGCGCCCGCATTTTGCAAGTATTCTTATCAGGAAAGGATATTATTCTGAGCCGCAGGAGGCGTTTGACAAATGCCTCAAGCGGGGCAGGCCCGGCTACTGCGACCGCGAACTGCCGATGCCCTCCGTGGCTGTCGATGTGATTCACAAGGCCGGGGGAATTGTGATATGGGCCCATCCGATGAGTCATGTTGACGCAGACAGGCGCGCCCTTCTGAAGACACTGAAGTTTCTTGTGGGCAAGGGCATAGACGGCATTGAAGCATATTATCCTTCTTTCTCGCCTGAACAGAATGAACATCTGCTTTCGCTGGCTGAAAAATACAGCCTGGCCGTTTCCGGCGGTAGCGATTTCCACGGAGACAACATGAAAGGGATAGAGATGGGAACCGGATCAGGGACCCTTGCCGTTCCTTATTCTGTTTACGAGAAGCTTGAAGAATTTTCCGAAAAAAAACGTTTTTCTTGAAACAATGAAGTGTGTTTTTTATTTTGTGGATTATTTTTAACAAAACTCCATCATAACTGTGCAAATGCAGAAAAATACAAAAACATTGATCTTTGACGAGAAGAAAATCGCCGGTGACATAGTAAAGGTTGCAGAGGCGATACTTTCTGATTTCAGCAAGAAAAGCCTGCATGACATCGCCTTCCTCGGCATACAGCTCAAGGGAGTCCCCTTTTCCAGGCGCATAATTTCATCCATCAAAGCAAGTTCCGGCATAGACATCCCGCTCGGAACCCTTGACATAAGCATGTACCGCGACGACATCGGGATCAGAAAGACTCTACCCGCAATACATGAGACTGACATTCCCTTCGACCTGAACAACAAGGCGATTATCCTGGTGGACGATGTCCTGCATACCGGCCGGACAATAAGGGCGGCGCTGGATGCGATCACGGATTACGGCAGGCCTTCAATGATCAAGCTGGCTGTCCTTGTCGACCGCGGGCTCAGGGAATTTCCCATACAGGCCGACTATATAGGCGAGATGTGCCATGTTTCAGAAAGTGAGCATGTCTCAGTTTCGTGGAGGGAGCTTGAAGGCGTAGATGCGGTTTACATGATGCCTGAAAAAAACAAAGGTATGAAAATATGATGAAATGGACCAGGAAGGATTTGCTTTCGCTTTACGATCTGTCTGCGGACGAGATAAGGGTGATACTTGATACGGCAGAGGAGTTCAAGAAGGTTTCCGAACGCCGGGTCAAGAAAGTGCCCGCCCTCCGAGGGAAGACCGTGGTTAATTTCTTTGTCGAACCGAGCACGAGGACGAGGGCCTCCTTTGAACTCG
Source organism: Victivallales bacterium (assembly GCA_041662825.1). GTDB lineage: Bacteria > Verrucomicrobiota > Lentisphaeria > Victivallales > GWF2-50-93 > GWF2-50-93. The sequence continues at coordinate 3,289 of JBAZRS010000539.1, forward strand.
CGGAACAGCGCCTTAGCGCGGACATAGTGAACATGTCCGCTTCGACAAGCAGCCTTTCAAAAGGGGAGACTCTTCTTGACACTGTTAAAAACATCGAAGCGCTTCAGGTCGATCTGATAGTGATGCGTCATTCGGCAGCCGGTTCCCACAATTTCCTTGCGAAAAGGCTCAGGTGCGGCGTTATCAACGCCGGAGACGGGGCGCACGAGCATCCCACCCAGGCTCTTCTGGACATGTTTACCATCATTCAGAGGAAAGGGCGGATAGAGGGCCTTAAAGTTGCGATTGTAGGGGACATTCTCCACAGCCGCGTTGCAAGAAGCAACATCTGGGGGCTCCTTAAGCTCGGGGCGAAAGTCACCATCGGCGGTCCCGCGACACTGGTTCCCAGGGAGTTTGCGAAAATCGGCGTGCGCGTCTGCGACAACCTCAAAGACACCATCGAGGATGCGGATGTCGTTAACCTTCTGAGGATACAGCACGAGCGCCAGCGGGAATCATATTTCCCGAGCATCAACGAATATGCCAATATTTTCGGACTCAACAGGGAGACGATAAAATATCTGAAACCGGACGCGCTGGTGATGCATCCCGGCCCGATCAACCGAGGGGTGGAAGTCGAAGCCTCCATTGCGGACGGTCCACAGTCCGTGATCCTCGAACAGGTTACAAACGGCCTGGCCGTCAGAATGGCGGTCCTCTATCTTGTGGCGGGCTGCCTGGGAAAGTAGGCAGATGGCAGACGACGGATGACGGAGGTCGGTAATCGGCAATCTGAGGTCAGAAAAAGAATTGAATATCCAATATCGA
>JBAZRS010000540.1:0-4098 GCA_041662825.1 Victivallales bacterium
GTCCGACCGTCCAACGCGGACACTCTTCGGACGGAGGCGACTGCCAGCGCGGCAAACCCCGGTACTGTCCGTAAGGAGAATAACCTGCCATCACCAGCGTTCCCTCTCCTTTGCCGGCGATGTTGGCGACCATGTCTCCCGAACCCTCCTGAAAGCTGTAGAAACGGATTACCGAAGAATCGCTCCCCAGCTTGGCGGCGCGCTCCTTCCAAAGAATTTGGGAATCAGCCGGTGCGGGACATGCCCAGACGACGGACAGGAAGGCCAGCAGGATTTTTCCGGACAGCTTCAATCTCATTTCCTCTTAAGCGGTTCCAACTGGTATCTGCCCCAGACGCCGGAGTCGAGGTTGTTGGCGGCTCCGCCGTGCAACGCCATCATAGCCTTGCGCAACTGCTTCAGATCATCCGTATCATCAAAGAGGAAATCCATGCAGAACTGGTCACCCGCCAGAAGTTTTACGGCGGAGCCTGGACGCGGAGTCAGTTTGCCTTCCAGTACATATCCTTCCGCCGTCTTGCGCCCGAAGAACACGGCATCGACCATGGCCTTGTCTTTCTGTGCATACCACAGGTCGCATTGCCCGGCCTGCTCATTCACCGACGGGATCACGATCATCTGGTCCGCTCCGGCGCTCACCGGACCGCCGCGCTTGCCGTAAGGACGACCGTCGAAGAAGAGTTCCAGGCAGTCCCATTTGAACGCCAGTCCCCGATTCTCCGGCGACGCGGGCATGACACGGTCATCCCGAACCTTGATCAGCAGGTAGAGCCCGTCCTTCTCACGCCAGGCGCACTGCACGGTGAAAGACAAATCATCTGGTCCAAGCCATTGCGGCAGCCACGGCTCCGCTATATTGGGTTTTCCGGCGACAACCCCGGACTCATCCTTGACGGAGTCCGCCGGAATGTCCTTCCATTCCGAGTCGTTCCCGTCCAGTGTGATAGGCCCGGGGGCCTCAGGCACCTTGATGATCGGACCGTCCGAGACAAAGACGAATGAACTGGCCGCCGTCAGCTTGTCCCCGTCCTTAAGCTGGCATTGCAGGCGGTATTCCCGGCGTTTCAGCCGTTCCGACTCGATCTTGAACGGGAACGACACGCTTTTTCCCGGGGCGAGATCCACACGCCCGGACACCAGGGAAACCTTGGCCCCCTCCAGCGGCAGGAATGACATTTCGCCTTTGATGTTCGCCTTGAAAGGATTGCTTACGGTGACCGTCCCTTCGAGGAGATTGTTTGCAGGCAACCTGCCCGGCCCGGTCATTTTCATTATGGTCGCCTCTTTGAAATCGGGAGGCGCATCAAAGATGTAGACGGGATTTTCGCCGAGGGTCAAATCCAAAAGTCCGTCGGGGCCTGACTTCCAGGCCAGCGGGTTTCCAAGCATGTCCATGCCTTTGTATTCGCGGTTTGGCGCGGCGATGAAATGTAGAACCGGCGAACCGTCAGAAAACAGGACCACCGTCTTTTTCCCGTCCTTTCCGGTGACAATTACGCAGACGTCGTCCAATGAACTGAGGGGCAGTTCCTCAAGCTTGGCCATGGGATTGAGAACAGCGGAAAGGGCGGAAAGTGAAACGCCCATCAGGCTGGGAAGACCGTTGGCGTTAACACCCTCCATGCCAAAGAGGGAGGGCCCCTGGCATTTGACGTATTTTTCGTAACCCGACGCCAGCCCCAAAAGAATATGCTGCACCTGCCTTGCCGCCGCCGACTCCTCAACGGCCGTGGAAATGCTGCCCGTGAAAGTGTACTGTCCTCTTCCTTGCTTGCCGCCAGTGAATCCTATCCTCAAGGCTTCGTCCCCGGTCATTGGCTTCACGCCTATCCTGGGCAAGGAGAAGAATCCGCTTTCAGAGTTCCAGACAGGCATTTTTTTGCTGGAGCTCTCTGCGACAATCTGTTTGAGCTTCTGCACCGTCTTGTGTTTGCGTTCATCCTGGACGGGATGGGCCTGGTAGTCATGAAAACTGAGAATGTCGAAATAATCGCCGCCCCCCTGCCTCATGATCTCCTTGATGAACGGCACCCCGGACGGACTGGCCCCCGGTGCGACGATAGGCACGGCCGGAGTCTTCTCGCGAAGTATTTCCGAGCAGATCTTGAGCAGTTTCATGTAGGTCTCCGGCGAGAACTTGCCGTTTGGCTCATTGGTTATCTCCCAGTAACGGGCGATGTCTTTGAGCCCTTCCGCAGCCTCTGTGACATAGGCCCTGATCTCCTTCTCCTCTTTCTCCCCTATGGTTTTGTAACGGACGTGGTCGAAGGACAGGGTATAGATCGGGAAGCAGGGCCTCCCTGCTTTTTTGAATGAGTCGAGAAGTTCCCGGTTCTGCTCCACCAGCCCCGGCCCCCAGATGAACTGGCGGTAGTACGGCATGCCGAAACACCACGGATCCAGGGCGGCCTGAAGCCCCATTGGATTGCCGGTCGAGGCCTCGGATACAGTCGGGATTGGGGAGGCGACACCGATACAGTATTTCTCCGGAAGACGCTTCAAGACCTTTCCCGATGCATCCTTTATAACAGCATCCAGGAAATATATGCCGTTCAGCTCCGGCTTGTATCCTGATTTCCACAAGGCGGAATCCTGGCCGTCAAGGGAGAGCAGATGGTTTTTCTTCCACAGCTCTTTGCCCTTCAGGTCGGTAAATACGAGTTCCACTGCGCATTTGCCGCCCTCTACGCTCTCTTTCGGGACGCTGACCGTGACGGGAATTTCCGTGCCGCGCGGGAAATATCCCCAGGTCTCCCTGGGAATGCTGATGATGATCTTGTCCAGGCGAGCCTGTCTCTCCTTCAATTTTTCGAACGCGGCCAATTGTTCCTGCCCTGAGGCGGCAGGTTTCCCTGAAAGGTAACGCCTCTCAACCTCCTCGTCGGAGAGCATACCTTTGAAGATTGCCATCTCGTCTAAATCGAAACGCCCCTCTCCGGAAAACGAGAACGGCCTGCCGCCGATTTGCAGGAATTCCCCCCTGTTTTCAATGAAAGGCTTTTCCTTGTTCTTTGGGGGAGCATAATTGCCGTCGAAAGGGGAGCTTGCCACAGGCTTGCCGTCAATAAAAAGCTTTATCTTTCCATCGCCAAGTCCAAAGACAACCTGGTGCCAGACACCCTCCGACAAAGGCGCGGACACGATCTTCGGACCAGACTCCGCGCCGACGCGGAACTCCATTCTTCCGGCGCCACATGAGACCCGGAACCCGTAGCCTTGCCCGTTGCCGATGTTAAAGAGGGAAGATCCCGGATTCTTGCCCGGCGTCTTGTGTACCCGTATCCAGGTCTCGAAGCAGAAGGAGTCGAAGCCCTCCCCGGTGAATCCGGAGCGGAATACGCAGCGTGGTTCAAGCCCGTTGGTCAAGGCGCTTTTCCATGGCCAGCGTCCCTCTGTCCATTCCGGCGAGGGAACACCCTTGTCATCCTTGAAGTAGTAATTGCGGCGGTCGACGCCGTACGGGTTATTGCGAAGTATATACAGGGAGCCTTGCGGCCCGCCCGACATCGCCATCTTCCCCGGCTCGCTTTTCGCCAGATTCCTGACTTCCTCGCCCCAGCCCTCCTCAAAAACGTAGTAGCGCAACAGGTTGGGATTCTGGACAGTCTCCGCCTTGCGCTGCTCCCATTGGGCCTTCCCATCGGCATTGGCGAAAGCGGCAAATTGAACTGTTATGGATATGACGAAAATAATGAACACGTGATTCAAGGTGCGCATGGCAATCCCCCTGAGCCAATTTCAAAAGTCCAGATTTTCTGAAGTTCTGAAACGGGCTTCCTTATTGTTTTTGTTAAAATTTTCCAAAAAATTCAAATTGACCTCATACTCTTTTAATAGCTGTTTCTGAATGATCCCTTCGGGAAAAACTGGGATGCCTGCGAATTTCCCGTAATAATACATTCCCTGACAGAGCTCCAGGCGACGTGACCGTCGCCATATGCCGCATTCACTCCGGATATTTTGTAAGAGGCGTCATGATTTACAGCTCCTTGCGGATAGTTTGTGCTTCCGGGAATAATTGCCAAGTCCAGTACAATCAGGGCATCGGTTATCTTCTCATCCATAGCCGAATATGCAGAACGGAAAGAGAAGGAAGTT
>JBAZRS010000541.1:0-4087 GCA_041662825.1 Victivallales bacterium
CCCTGCAGGCCAGGCCTTTTGCCGCCATCCATTTCATCCATTTGCCCCTGACGTCCGGCGTAAAATAGTGGGTCCTGTAAAGATCCTTGATGTGCCTGTAGTCCTCGAATTTGGGGTATGCGGGCGGGAGCCAGCCCTGGTTCCACATGGGCAGGTTGTTCGTGGTTTTCTCAAAGTCCAGCGAATAGAAACTCGTCAGGTGTGTCTCCCATTTCCTGTTGAGCATGTCCAATGCGCCGCTTTCGGCCGTGCTTGAGCTGAAAAAGGACTTGCTGTCCGGATTCTGCGCATGCCACTCGCGGGTCATCCTCCTTTCGAGATAACTGGTCGCCTCGATGTTTGAAACGGGGCAGACGAGATCGTCGACCGGATACGTGTCGACAAAACGCGAGTAGTCGGCGGCTGCGGTTTTTGTCTTTTCCATGTCTCCGGACAGCACGGATTCGAGATGTCTTCTCGCGAATTCCGAAGAGCCTTTGGCATCCTTGCCCACCTCGCCCCAGGACACCCAGTACGAGGGCATGTCCTTGAAATACGCGCCCATCTGCTCGAACGCCTTCGTGTTCTTGGAGAAGTAGAACGTCAGGTCCTTCACGTAGCGGTCCTTTTGGGAGAAGAGGAATTTCGGCAGGGGATGGTAGCGCTGGTAGTCGAACTCGTTGCAGAAGGAGCCGGAAAGGGTTATCAGGAACGGGACCACCATGGTGATTCCCATTATGCTGAGCATCAGGTACATGATGAAGATAAGCAGCCTTGCCGTCAGCTTCTTTCTCCCGACTGTTGCGATTACAGGCATATCAGCTCCACTCCGCCTTTTTGAATTCGACCCGTTTGAGTATCTGCACCTGGATGTATGTGAACCCGATGAGGAGGGCGCCCACGACCCAGGCAATCGATGTCGCCATGCTGAAGCGCAGGTTGTTGTAGGCCTCTATCCATATCTTCATGCCCACGACCATCGTCGTGTCTCCGGGGCCGCCGAAAGTCAGGAGGAAGATGTTCCCCATGTTCTGGAAGGTCCCTATGAAGGCGCCCACGAAATTGATTATTATCAGCGGCATGAGTGTGGGGAGCGTGATCTTGGTGAGCTTTGTCCAGACGCCGGCGCCGTCGAGGTCCGCGGCCTCGTAGATTTCCTCGGGGATGCCCTTCAGGGCCGCAAGATATATGAGGTTGGCCATGCCCATGCTCGCCCATACGGTCGGGACTATGCAGCAGAGCATTGCGAGCTTCGGATCCTGGAGCCAGGTCTGTGAATTGATGTGGACGAACGGGATGTAGTTAAGATACGCTATCATCTGGTTGAAGAAGCCCTCCGGCGTCGGTTCGTACATCAGCTTCCACATCAGGGTTATCACCAGGCCGCTTGTCACGTGCGGCAGGAAGAACACCGTCCTGTAGAAATATTTCCCCTTCGGTATTTCGGAAAGCAGCAGTGCCAGCAGGATCGGGGCGGTGAACGCCAGGAGCATGTTGAGGGCCACGAACTGGCATGTGCGCTAAAGGCTGACCCAGAAGCTCGAATCGAGCGCGAGCGAAATGAAGTTGTCCAGCCCGGTGAACCTGCTGTTCCCGACGATGCGGTAGTCCTGGAACGCCATGAACATGCCCCGTATTAACGGATAATAGGACCACAGCCCTATCAGGATCAGCGCGGGGATCATCATCACCCACGGCATGATGCTGCTCTGGATGTTCCTCGTAGACGGCGCCGCTTTGCCCTTTGTATGGAGGAGCGAGCGTAACATCATCAGCGTGATGATGGAGATGATGATCGCCACAATCACGAATATTATCCGCGCGGTCGGCCGGTATTGGTCAAGTTCCTTTTCAGTCCTGCCGAACATCAGTCCGCTGTTGGCCTCATGCTCCACCTGCTTCAGCGCTGAGGCGTAGTCGAAGTTTTCGCCGGTCTCCGCGATGACGAGGCTCAGCACGCTGCGGCTGATCGAGGTGTCCATGGTGAGCCAGAACCCCATGAACGGCTCCGTGTAGAGCCCGATCTTGCCATCCTGCATCTCCTTGTAGTAGTTCTGGATCCTCGGCGGAATGTCCTTCAGATAATCCGCAAAATCAAGCCTGGTCAGATCATCGGGGTTGACGAATTTCGCGAGGCCTTCGAGCACCATGCTCCTGACCTGCTCATCCTTGACCTTCTGGCTGGTGATCGCATTGAGTACCTCCCAGACCTTGTCCCTTCCGTTTTTGTCGCGTCTGGCGACGCCTTCGACCATGGCCGCGTAATGCTGCTGCACCTGGAGGACTTTTTCCCCCTCTGTTTTCGATTTTGCCGGATATGGGAACCAGCTCAGGTAGTTCGGATCGATGCCGGTCACGCCGCCCAGTCCGGTGATGCCCTCGACCGAACCTGCGAGCATCGCGATTTCACCGCGCGAGAGCATGTCGTAAGCGCTGGTGCCGCGCTGTCCGGTCTGGCCGCGCGCCACACCGGTTATTATGTCGCTTTCCTTAAAAGTGATTTTCCTGTCGCCGACAGTCGCATAGCCGTTTTTCAGGTCATCTTCAGTCAAGTTCACGGGCTCGTTCGTCTCGGTGTCGAACATCCATTTCATCCAGCGGAGCCTGTGGTAGAATCCGGCGGCTGCAATCCCTGCCGGACTTGCGAAGTTCGCACGCCAGACCGGCGGGGATGCGGTAAGGTCCTCGCCTGACTTGGTGATGAAAGTAGTCGCATCCATCGGGAACTCGTATTCTTTTCCATCCTTAGGACTTTTCCTGAGCTGGATGATCGGATCGCCGCCTGCGGACTGCATCCATGGCAACCAGAAAAAACCGTTGCCTTGCAGGCAGATTCCGCGTTGCCCTCGCTTGAAGACGGCGCCTGGGATATCCTTGTTCGGTTTTGTGAGTTTCTGGCACCAGTAGACAAGTTCGTCCCAGGTCTCTGGTGTCTTGTCGGGATCGAGTCCCGCATCGCGCACCATGTCGATCCTGTAGATTATCCCCATATACCCTTTGGAACACTGGGGGATACCGTAGACTTTTCCTTCGGACGTCGCCACCTGGCGCCACAGAGGGGGAATGTTTTTCCAGCCCGGCCATTTCGCCTCGCTGTCGTCGATCTGGCCGTTGCCGTTTTTGTCATCGCCTATCCATTCGTTGAGCGGATAGAGGAACCCCTGTTTCATGTCGTTGCTGATTATGTGGAACCAGGACCCCATTATGTCCGGGGCGGTTTTGCCGGCGATGGCCATCAGTATGGGCGCCCTGGAGCCGCCGCCGGGCAGCTGGATCGAGCCCCACTGCGAGACGACAACGCCCGGATTCGTGTCCATAAACTCGATAAGGGCTTTCGTAGTGGGCTCGTCAGGCTTGTTGGGATCGTAGAAGCCGTAGACTTTGACATCGACAACCTTGTCCGTGTCCATGGAATACAGGCAGAGGCAGGACATGAAAACAGCCAAAGCCGCGATGAATATTATTGACTTCTTCTGCATTCGCCCCTTTGGAAGATGGACCATTAATGATTTAAGCTAGGTACATTAATAAATGTTGACTGTTTATCAAATTGTTTATGAAATTATCCGGAGGATTTATCTTTTCCCCAGATAACCAGAACCGTAGAATGCCATGGTCTGGCATAGAGCGGAGCGAGATTGCCAGCGCCGGCATGGTTAAAATTCTAAATTCCTTATTCTCTCACAGAAGCGCGGAGGCACAAAGATGAATGAAAATGAAATCGGGAAAATAGATTGAAATAAGACTGTTCCCCGCTTGAATGCTTTATGAAATATAATATCCTTATCAAAGTGAAAACGTGTATCCCTAGAATAAAACAATTGGAGGAGATGTTATGAAATCCAGCTTTACGATCTATTGTCTTGCCTTTATGCTTGCAGCATCATCCGCATACGCCGCCAATCCTGCCGATCCGAAGGCCGCTAAGCCTGCCGCATCGCAACAGCCCGCCGCCAAGCCGGCGGCATCATCTGTAAGCGCCAAAGCGGTCGCCGACCCTAACGCCGGGCGCGGGATTTTCCAGACACCGATAAGGGATGCGGATCTCGATCCTGCGAACTTCGCAGAATATGTGGACGGGAAGGAGAAGAAGATCGTGCCGGTGGAC
>JBAZRS010000542.1:0-4077 GCA_041662825.1 Victivallales bacterium
TTCTGGACTTTCCCCACAGACTTGACCGTGGTGATCTTATTCTTGTCGAGTACGGCGATCCCTGCAGAGTCATAGCCTCTGTATTCGAGACGTTTCAATCCGTCAATTAGCGTATCGATGATATTTCTGCTTCCAGTATAAGCCACTATTCCGCACATGGTAAAACTCCGGTTTAATTATGACGTTTGTTAAATTTAATTCTTATATGCAGCGGGATCATAGCAATATCTGGGAAGATCCCAGAAGACCTTTTTGACCATGAATGAAGGAGCGCTGACAGCCTGCGCCAGAAGCAGACGGACCGGCAATCCTATGCACAGCCAGCCGTAGTACATTCCGGTGCCCATGGGTTCGTCGCTTTCCGTAACAAGCGAGACTGGCAGCCCCCCAACGATTCCGAGAGGATATCCTGCGGCAATTCCGACCGTATCGCCGATTGCGGCTCCGGTCATGGCCGGCCCCTCCACGAAACCGGTTTTTTCATCGAACTTGTTGGCATATATATTCGGTTCGAAATATTCGAACGGCTGGGGCTTGTTTTCCCAAGACCAGAGGTTTAGAGACAGCATGATCAAGCCGATGATTGAAACTATCTTCTTCACGTTAATCCCCTCTGTTTTTTTATTGTATTGGAATTCAATTTAAGGAACGCCGGCAACTTGCCGGCACTTCTTGTTTTGTCGTTCCACCATTATGCCACCAAGTTGGTGGCGTTCCATAAAAGTCTTAACTCTCGCACTTTCGCACTTTCGCACTTCTTACTGGGCTTTCTTCACTCTCGAACCGCCGGCGGTGTCTTCCACAATCCAGCCCTTGGACAGCAGTTCCTTCCTTATTTCATCGGACCTTGCGTAGTCCTTGTTCTTTTTTGCGGCAAGGCGCTCTTCCACAAGCCTGTTTATTTCTTCAGGCACATCGGAAATCAATGACGAATCAACGTCGAATACGGCGAAGATCCTGTCGAAATCCCTGAACTGGTCAAGTACCGCCGCCGCCCCTTTCGCGCCCATCTTTCCCGATTCAACCAGCTTGTTTGCCTCGTGCTGGAGTTCGAAAACAGAGGCAAGCGCCTCGGAGATGTTCAAGTCATCCCTGACTGCGGCGGTGAACGAAGCTTTTGCAAGCAGCACGATGCTGTCGGCGGAATCTCCTTCGACGCCGGAGCTTTTCACAGAATGAAGTCTTACGAAAAAATCGCTGAATTTCTGAAGCACAAGTTTCGCCTGTGAGCACGCATCCAGAGTGAAATTGAGTTTTTTCCTGTAATGGGTGCCGAGGAGCACCCACCTTAATTCGCGGCCGGAAAAACCTTTGTCGAATATGTCTCTGAGTGTGAAGAAATTCCCGAGGGATTTCGACATTTTCTGGCCGTTCACGATCAGGTGCTCGCAGTGCAACCAGTAATTGACGAACCTGCAACCGTTCGCGGCTTCGCTCTGGGCGATCTCGTCTTCATGATGCGGGAACATGTTGTCAATTCCGCCGGTATGGATGTCAAAGGTCTTACCGAGATACTTCATGCTCATCGCGCTGCATTCGATATGCCAGCCGGGACGCCCCTTGCCCCACGGACTGTCCCAGAAAACATTGCCGTCGTTTTCATCCCAGACCTTCCAGAGTGCGAAATCCGCAACTGAATCCTTGCCGTATTCGTCAGTCTTGACCCTGACACCGGCACGCTGGTTCTCCATGTCTATCCTGGCAAGCTTACCGTAGTCTGCGAATTTCGCAACCGAATAATAGACAGACTTGTCCTCGCCGATATAGGCGTAACCTTTTTCAAGAAGAACCTTGATGATCTCGATCATTTCCGGAATGTGCTTTGTGGCTTCAGGGTAATATTCGGCCTTGTCGACTCTTAAAGTTTCAAGATCCCGGAAGAAGGCATCTTTGAATTTTTTCGTATATGTATCGAGAGGCGTGCTCGCCGCTATGGAATCCCTTATCGTCTTGTCATCCACATCGGTGAGGTTCATTACCTGTACGACCTTGAATCCGGAATATTTCAGTGTCCTGCGGAGAAGATCCTCGAAGATGTACGCCCTGAAATTTCCGATGTGCGCGAAATTATAAACCGTCGGTCCGCAGGTGTACATCTTCACTTCGTTGCCGCTGATCGGCCTGAAGGCTTCCTCGCTGCGCGAGTATGTGTTGAAAAATTTGACGTCCATTTCTTTTGTTCCAGTTTTGAATGCCTATTTAAATTTTCCGTTGCGGAAAATTTTTCTTACCGCTAATATATTCTTCCTCAAGGATATCCGCCATCCTTCTCCAGTCAAAGAGTTCGGAAACAAGCTTCCGCCCTTCGCCACCCATGCGGACGGAATCATCTTTGTTTTCTATGAGTTTTAAAAGCCTGTCCGTTACGGTGTTGACATCTCCCGGTTCCGCAAGATAGCCAGTCTTGCCGTCAAAAACAACTTCAGGCGTTCCGTCGAGACGGAATGCGACGGCCGGTTTCCCCGAGGCGAGAGCCTGCACCACAGCCCTGGGAAGGCCTTCCCGCAGGGAAAGGTGGACGAGTACGTCCATGAGGGCTGTGTATTTATGGACATCAGAAGGCGGCACAAGTCCCGCGAAGAAGAATTTCATCCCCGCCTCTTCCGCCTCCATCTTGATTTTATCCTTGAGAATCCCGTCTCCGACGATTAGGAAGCAGACTTCAGGATGCTTTTGCGCGACAATCTTTGCCGCAGGCATGAGGTCTTCGTAACCTTTCAACGGGAAAAGCCGTGCAACAGTTCCGATTACAGGCGCATTCTCGGGGATGCCCAGTTTTTTGCGAAGTTCGCAGTCCGGTTTTGAATTGAGATATGGCTCCAGTTCCATTCCGCTGTAGACGACCTTATACTTGGAAGGATCTGCTATTTCTGAGGCAACGCACTGGTCGACCATCGCCTGTGCCACGGCGAAAATCCTGTGGCAGTGCCGGGCTGCAATCTTTTCAGATTTCTTGTAGATGAAGTTTTTCCATGGTTTTTCATACTGGTGGAATGCCTGACCGTGGACGGTATGGGCAATGAACGGGATTCCGGCGGCGTCGGCGGCAAGTCTGCCGATAACTCCGGCCTTGGAACTGTGCGTGTGGACAACATCAAATGCGGAAGCTCTGAAAAACTTCTTGAGGGAATAATATGCGGCGACGTCGTGATACGGATTTATCTCCCTGACGAGATGGGGGTTGACGATGATTTTGAGGCCGCTTATGTCCCGTGTTTTGAGCAGTTCGCCTTCCGGTCCTGGCGAAGGTCCGGTCACAAGGGTGACATCATGCCCCTTCTTCAGGTGTCCTATGGCCGAGAGCAGCGTGTTTTCCTGCGCGCCCCCGACGATCATCCTGGTAATGACATGGCAGACTTTAAGTTTTGTTATTTGCATAAGGGGTTTAATATCCGACAGTTTTGCAGTTTTTCAAAAGGATTTCCAAGCACAAAACACATAAAACATACGGAAATACGGGAAATCTCAAAAGATTCCTGGAACAATGTAGCACAGGCATCTTGCCTGTGATTCTGTTTTGAACGTGCGAAATATAAAAAACTATTGGCTGGTTTTCTTTTGGATAACTTGTAGAATATATTTCCCGTAAATGCCAAGACGGGCGAGACGCCCGGGGGAACACAGGCAAGATGCCTGTGCTACTTCAAAGGGGGAAAACATCAATTAAATAGCTTTGTGACTCAGTGGCTTTGTGAGTGGAGCCAATTTCAAAAGTAGTCAGAATTCAGGAGTCAGGATTCAGAATAAATCCGGATTTGAGTTTGAATTTCATTCTGAATACTGGCTTCTGAATTCCGGCAAAACTTGAGTTTTGCAATTACCTCAGAGAATAATTTAATTGTATAGGAAATTGTATTTTAATGATTGTGTTAAATTTAACGCTGAAAGCGTTAAGTAATATAGCCTATGGTTTCAACCATAGGAATTATAATCATGATGATTGCGTCCTGAAGGGACGGAGTATATCCATGTTTTTGCGTTTGTTCCTTAAAAACAACTCCGTCTCTTCAAGACGGATGGGGTGTGTATGATCTACCTGTGGTTGAAACCACAGGCTATATTACCTTATCCCTCCGG
>JBAZRS010000543.1:0-2260 GCA_041662825.1 Victivallales bacterium
CGCCAACTGGAGAGCCGGATGCGGGAAATCCGCCAGTCCGGTTCGGAGGGAGGGGGCGCGCAAACTATGCGTCCTCCCTACCCCTATCCAGGAGTGGGGAGGTCATTCCATGGATTTGACTTTGCATCTGGCTTTTTACGACCGATCATTCACCGCCTCCCAACTCTGCTTCAATCCGCTCCAATTGCGCCTTCAACTCCTCCTTGGAAGGCAGGTATAATTGGTACTTTGACGCGAAGATGTTGGCATTTTTAGGAAGGGTCAGTTCGACCAAGGCATCGCTTTTACGATGGCAAAGTACAATACCGACGGTTGGCAGTTCATCGGCGGTCTTCACAAAGCGGTCGAAGTAGTTGACATACATCTGCATCTGGCCAAGATCCTGATGTGTGAGCTTGTCACGCTTCAGATCAATGAGCACATAGCAGCGCAGCAATCGGTTGTAGAAGACAAGATCCACGTGGAAGTGATCGTTGTCGAAGGTAAAGCGTTTTTGCCGTGCCTCGAACAGGAACCCCTTGCCCAGCTCAAGCAGAAAGCTCTCCAGTTTGTCTATTATGGCCGATTCCAGTTCGTCCTCCGAATAGGATGGCTTCTCTTCGAAGCCTAGAAATTCCAGCACCAGAGGATTTTTTATAATGTCTGCCGCCTTTTTAATCACCTGTCCTTCCCGGGAAAGTCGGCGGATTTCCTCCTTGTCGCGGCTTAGGGCAAGGCGTTCGTAAAGGGAGCTGGCAATCTGCCGTTCTAATTCCCGGACACTCCAATTGTTCGATGTAGCCTCAATCTCATAGAAACGGCGTTCATCGGGATTATCGATAGTCAGTAGGGAAATATAGTGTGACCATCCGAGGGAAAAGCGAGTGAATAGTTGAGGAGACATGACTTGTGCCATATTTACCTCGCCAATCAGGGTGATCAAAGATTCAACAGACAGCGTCTGTTGAATCTTATTCGTGTCGAATTCCGGCAATGAAGATTCAACAGACGCTGTCTGTTGAATCCCCGCATAGGACTGATAAAACTCCCTGAACTTTCTAAGGTTTGTAGGAGAACTTCCCCTGACACCCTCCTGCATCAAGTGTTTGGACAGGCGGCTAATAAGTTTTTTCCCATACAGTTCGGAGCGGGTTGCTCCCCCTTTTTCAAACTCAACGATGTACCAGCCGAAGAGCCAGTTGCGTATAACGAGAAAGGCATCAACTGAGCGACCGGCTCGGGATTGCATTTCCTCATGTGTTAAACGGCATAAGTCCACTAACTGTTGAAATTCAAAAGTGACACTCATTTTTCGCCCCTCCATTTACTGTAGTATATCCGTGCTTAAATAAAGATGCCAATGAACTATATAGAACGTCAGAAATAACTAGACGGGATTACAGGATTTTTCAGATTAATTGAACACATTTTATCCTGAATATCCGGTTATCCTGTCAACTTTTTTATGTCTTTGTATATATTTATTTCAAATACTTCTTCAATGTATTCAGGCTGATCCCCAGGGATTTTGCTGTGCGCGTATTGTTGCCGTCATTCTTGTCGCGAATTCTGCGGGCATGCAGTTTGACAGCGTCTTCAAGAAGATCGCTCTGGGGTAGTTCTGTTGATGAAAGCATTTTCCTTTGTTCCGCGATGATTTTCCCGAAATCGTCTATTCCCAGGACAACCGCCCTTTCAAGAATGTTTTCGAGTTCCCTGACATTTCCCGGCCACTGGTAAGCCTTCAAATCCTCTACCTGCTTTGCCGAGAGTTTCTTTAAACCGTGCCTCGCTATGATATCGTTTGCTATGACTTCAATGTCCTCCGGTCTCTCCCGCAACGGCGGTATGTGAATATTTATGACATTCAGCCGGTAGAAGAGATCCTCTCGGAAATCACCGGTTTTCACGGCATTGGGCAGATTGCGGTTTGTCGCCGCAATCACACGGACATCCACCTCGACTTCCTTTTCTCCTCCGAGACGGAAAAATCTGCCTTCCTGAAGAACCCGTAGCAGTCCCGCCTGTGCATCCAACGGGAGTTCAGCGACCTCATCGAGAAAAAGGGTTCCGCCGTTGGCAATTTCAAACGCACCCTTTTTCTGCTTGTCTGCACCCGTGAACGCGCCTTTCTCGTGACCGAAGAGACGGCTTTCAAGGAGTTGGGGAGTAAGGTCGGCGCAGTTGAAGGCGATAAAGGGTTCTGCCGATCTTGGGGAATGACCGTGGATCAGGTTTGCGACTGTCTCCTTGCCGGTGCCGGTTTCCCCGGTAATGAGAA
>JBAZRS010000543.1:2270-4073 GCA_041662825.1 Victivallales bacterium
GTTTTGAAATTTCCCAAAGGGATTCAATTGCGGGACTTCTGCCCTTGAGTTCACGGTGTCCATATTTTTTAAATTCTTCAAGCATGCCCTGTTGTTTCTCCGATAATCCCGTTCCCTTGGCAAGAGAGAATATCGCTTCCGTGTAAGGACTCAATTCCTGAAAGCGCCGGTATCTTGACGATGCGGCATCAAATAGCCGAATCCATGCCATGTCTGCATCTATGGGTTTAGAATACTGGGTCCTCATAAGCCTCAAAATACCTTTGGCACGGGTCTCTTTCAGTGAGACGGCAAGGGTGTCCGCAGTAAGCTCAGCAAGATAATCCTGCCCTGTCCCAGGCTTGATTTCTATGAGTTCATTAACTTCGGTGGGGAACCAGTCGGGTAACGGATACATGCTTATCCAAGTGATTCTGATCTTCTGCTTTTTGAGTTTCCTGAGAACGGAAACAATACGATCCGGCTCTGAGCAGAGAGATACTCCGAGAATCAGGATCTGATTGCAAGTTCCGGTCTTGTCACTGGAAACTTCGGAAAGGAATTCAGGGAGCCGTCTCTTACTCATTCCCGTCACATCAGATTCGGGGTAAGCTTGGATCGCCATCGCAGCAGCACAGGCATAATCAAGCCCCCATCCGGTAATTATAAGCGTCTTCATAAATTATTCCTCTCATTAAGATTATTTTGACAGGATAACCCGCCTTCGATTCTGAATCTATGGCGTGGCATGCCGGATTAACTGGATTAATCTCTATGATGTCCTTAAAATCCTGTAATCCTGTCGAATAATTTTTTAATTCAAGCCGATTCCTATTAAGCTATACTGTCAAATATTGATAATAGTCTTTCAATTAATGACATTATAATAGCACATATTATCTTGCCTTCACGCCCATTTTAACAAAATTTAAAACCCTTGGCACATCTAATGCGATATATCCAAAATGAAAATATAACTAAAAGGAGATTCCAATGCCCAAGAAAAGTATTACATCGGCACAAGGGAGATACTCAAGCCTATTCACAGCAGCACGCGACAAAAAGGATTCTCCTGCTGAATGCACAGCAATCATCAAGAAAGCTGAGTCCCATGCCAGGCATGCTCAGGACTGGAGGCTGTGCGCAGAGGCATGGTTGGAATGCCTGAATGACATTGACAACGCTAACCGCTGTCTGCTCGAAGCTGAATGCCGTTTTCACGATATTTGCCGTGAACTTGCGATATGTGCGACCGGATGGCTATCCCTGCTCAGGAATCCGGAAGCGGCACAACGGTGTGTCAGGAAGATAGCCAGCATTGCCAAGTCTGCTGAGGATTGGGACTATGGAGCCGAGTTCCTGGCGAATGCTGGATGCCGCAAACTGGCGGGATTCTGTCTGAAACAGTCCGAGAGATATGCCAGCAACTCAGAGGAATGGCTCGAACGTGCCAGGCTCTGGCGCGACCTGCTTCACGATGAAGAGAATAGCCGACGATGTGAAGCGACTTTGGCGCGCCTTTCCCAATGTTCGGATATTGTCTTAAGGACAAGAATGGTGGAGGAAATCCATAAGAGACTTACGGACAATTTTAACATTTCACTTCAACAAGACGGTTCTGCTGAATCTTGAAAAGAAAATGAAACAGGATTTTCTAGATTCTTAGAATTGCCCTTATCATGTAAATCTTGTTATCCTGTCAGAAAAAAGGAAATAATAATGTCCAAAGAATTCGCAGTCATAGATTTCGAAACTACGGGTCTCGGTGCGGATTACTGTCGTATCATCGAAGTGGCTGCAGTGATTGTCCGTGGGGGTTCAATT
>JBAZRS010000544.1:0-4064 GCA_041662825.1 Victivallales bacterium
TCCCGAGACATGAAGTTTGACCAGCCCGTCTTTTAATGCAGGATTTTTATCAAAAGCCGCTTTCCTTGCCAGTTCGGGCGTATTGCATTCCCCGCTCAGGTGGAGGAGTATGACATCGCGGGTTCTTGAAGAAATTAACTCCGACAATATTTCGGCGCTCTTTTCATTGCTTAGGTGGCCTTTTGGGCCGGATATTCTCCTTTTCAGGACGTAGGTCCGCGGCGAATTCCACAGCATTTCCGGATCGTAGCTGCTTTCAAGCATTATGACATCACTTTCCTTCATGGCATCTTTACTTTGTCGGGATATTTCACCGGCGTCAGTTACTACCGACAGCTTTTCTCCACCGGTTTTTATTATAAACCCGACAGGGGAAACAGAGTCGTGCGACACGGATATGGGGGTGACTTCAAAATCACCAATACGAATATTATCCCCCTCCTTGAAGAAAACCGTCTGCTTTTTATCCAGATTGAGCCAGGCGCGGGAGCCAGGTCCGTATGCACCTGTGCCTGAAAGGAACAGTTTTTCGGACATGTGAACCGGAACGGATGCATGTTTGCTGAAGTCTGTTATCCCCCTAGTATGGTCGGTGTGCCCATGCGTGACGAGCAGGGCGCGAATAGATGATATGGCGATATCCGCGGTTTTCAGTCTTGAAAGCAACTCGCCGATTTCGAAGCCGACATCAATCATAACCGCAGCATCCCCGTACCCGACGATAATGGAGTTGCCCTTGCTGCCCCTGCCCAATACTGTGATGGTCATGCCATTCATGCTGCACCCCTGTTGCAGACATCGTACATTTTGCAGCGATAGGGGGTGTCACACTGTTTGCCGGGGGAAACATCTGGAGATTCATTCATCGCCAGAACAACCCGTATTTCCATGATCTTGTTCTCTACAATTGTGGAATATTCCTGAAGCTTGTCAGTAACATCGACTTTCGTGAATACAGTTTTCGGGTCACAGTCCTTTCCGGCATTGGAGCCAGGCGTGACGTGCATGATGTAACATCGGCTGATATCCATCCCTGCATTTGAATAGACATATCGCTGAAACGCCACATCGTGATAGTTCACCTCGGCAATGCCACGGCCTGATTTCACTTCGATGAATTCCCATTTGTCATCCTCGACCGGAATCAGGAGGTCTGACTGGGCGTATGCATTATTGTAAATCAATCCGCATTCGAAGAGGGGAACTCGCTTTTTCAGAAGTTCGCGGGAGTAGACTAGCTGTTCCCCGAACGGCCTCGCCGTTTCGCAGGCAAGTATGCCGTCGGGGTAAAGTTCCCTGGCTTTTGCCCCGATCATGTGGCCGTAATCAAACACGCGTTCGGTTGCCTCCGGGTAAGATGGCATTGCGCCCTTGCGGTGTTTGTAGTGCCAGGCGTATTTCAGGCACTTCAGCCCGTTCAGGTAATTGTTCTGCGAAAGGAATATTTGATGACTCATCCTATTTCCAGCTCCATTCTTATTGAATCAACAGAATTCCGGATGAATTCCTGCGATACTAGTACTTTTCCGGTGACATCCGTCTTTTCGAAGATGTCTTGCGCTGGCATCTCTGGACGGGCATATACGCCTTTTTTCAGGTGCATCAAATAGCACTTGTTGATTTTTACGCCGCATTTCACGATGACATGATACATGAAGGCGACCTGCTTAACGAAGTCCTCGTAGACTTTTGGCGCGGCCTTGACTTCGATCATATCCCAGGAGTCCTCCTCTGCCGGAATCATTATATCAGGTCTAGAATAAAGGTTGTCATACTGAAATCCGAGTTCAAACAACGGGATTCTCCGCTGGAGCAGTTTTATCGAATTCTCAAGGTGCCCTTTATAACTGAGTTTCCGGGTTTCCTCGAATCCGCTGGGATAAAGTCCATGCGCCTTTTCGTGCATCAGATGTCCGAAATCAAAAAGCTTTTGCAACTCCGGACTCGGCTTCGGCATCATATCCCGCTCGTGATGCCACATCCGAACAAGATCCGGATTCTTAAGCCAGTCATTGAAATTGTTCTGCGACAGGTACGGTCTGCCTGCATCTCCGTTCATGCGGTGTTCCGTCTTCTCCATAAAACATCTTCTCCTGTGATTTTCACCACATACAGTCATGACATCCCAAAATCTCAAATCCGGCATGAAATGCTATTGTTCTGTGTATTATTACAAGGATACGGCAGCTCCTTGGACATTTTATGTCCAGCCTTGTCTATGCCGCAGACTTTCACTGGGAAAAGATGGGGAAGGCTTTAAATGTAAACACATGGACTAAACGGAATTGATTCCTGTTGCCCGTCGTTTTTATGGCGTTGAGCATCTACATGTTTCCATTTTTTGTGTGTTTAGCGGGTTTCGCGGTTTAAAATTCCAACGTCCCCATTACATTAGGTGCATGCCAGTAAACAAAAAACAGCTCCTCCGTCTTGTAAAGCTCGTTTCCGAGCTCAGGGAGAACCGTTATCCCAACTGCCAGTCCTTCGCCGACAAGCTCCTTAAATCCGACCTTTTCGAGAATGCGAATGTCGCATGCACCGCCAAGACCATTCAGCGCGACATCAAGACGCTCAAGGACGATTTCGGCGCTGACATAGAGTTTGACTACCAGAACAACGGATTCTACCTGGCCGACCGCGGCTGGAATTTCTTCTGCCCGACCCTTCAGGACGAGGAGATGATGGCTTCGGTGTTCGGGGCGAAGGTCGCAGAGGACATTTTTCCTGAACCAGTCAAATCCCAGATCCGCAAGGCGGTCGATACCCAGCTCGCCGGAAATACCTCGGACTTCCTGGACACGGCGTTCATAAAAACCCTCATAGTGGCTTCCGGGGTCAAGGTCGAGATAGATCCGAAAATCTTCAGGACTGTATTCGATGCATGGCAGAAAAGGAAAGCCATTGACATAAAATACAGGGCTCCTGACGGGACCATGTCCGAAAGACGCATAGAGCCGCATGTGCTGACATATTTAAATGAGTCCTGGTATATCAAGGGGTTCTGCCTGAAGGCCAACGCCCCGCGGCTTTTCGCCGTCCACAGGATACAGTCGGTGAAGATAACCGACAAGACCTTCGAGCCCGACAAGAAGATTATCAACAGCGTGATAGACGGCGATGTCTATGGGTACGACAAAATCAAGGACGTCGATATATGGCTTTCCCCGGAGGCCGTGAACTACGCAAAGGAGCGCAAGCGCAGGAAGGGGGAGACGCTGTCCCTCAACAAAAACGGTTCCGCCGTTCTCCATTATGCCGAGGCAGCCCCCTATGAAATCATCAAGTGGGTCATGTCGGAATGCGGGAAGGCGAAGGTTTTGAAACCCGCGGATCTCGCAAAGGAAATCGCAAGGGCCGCCGAGGCGGTCGCAGAGATGCACCGTAAATAGATCGCCTTGTGCTGAAATCCTTCCACGCCTATCTTAACTCTTTTTTTACCACTAATCTCTCACTAAGACAGATTGACAGGATTTCGACCACTGTTGTCAGTCATCTGCCATCTGTCGTCACCTGATATTCCCCTCTTACCCTCCCACAAGATGTCCTTCCCTTTGGCTTATTGTATTGGCATAATAAAAAAGGAGCGCACGTGCTAGAATACGCATATTTCATCAGTCCCAGAGGAAAGATTATTCCGGTAACACGGGGAAAACATATCGACCAGATAATCTCCGAACCCATCACCTTCGGACTTCTCGTGAAAGACATGGTTAGCACATACAAACGGCACAATGAGACTTTCGGGCATGAAGGTTTTGCCAGGGATGAAATTATTGCAGGACTTTTCAGGAAGGGGTGGGTGCGTGTCAGATTTGAGGAACGCCGGACGTTGATTTTCCAACTCGGTAGATTTACAATGGGAGCGAAAAAGCACATACTCTCTTTTCTAGAGCTTGTCCAGGCCAGCAAGATCAAACCCGGCAATAATGATGGACGGCACTTTTCTGTGGCAGTGTATCAGGTCAGGGAGTCCCCGATTGCAGAGGCCGGGAGCGTCAAGGGCACCATGCGGCAAATCAAGTATGGATTGGCACCGGCTTGTACGGAACAGTCCCGGGAAAGAC
>JBAZRS010000545.1:0-4044 GCA_041662825.1 Victivallales bacterium
CGATCTTGCCGAATACGTATTTCTGCCTCTCCTCGCTTGTCGCCCCGTCCACCTTGTCGAAGGTGTTCTGCTGGAGGTATACGGCATCGAGGAATTCGCTCTTCATGTAGATCTGGAAGTCGTCGACGTGCGTGCCTTCCTCGCCGATGACCTTCATCATCTGGTTCACCTCGTTGCCCCTTCTGAGGATTTCGCGGGCCGATTCAACCTTCTCCTCGTCGACAATGCTCAAGTAATGGCTCCAGCTGTCCAGGGGGTGTATGGCTGGAAAGCGGCGCGCATTGGCGCGGTCGCGTGAAAGTCCGAGGAAAGCGCCCACGACTTTGAGTGTAGCCTGTGTCACGGGCTCTTCAAAGTTTCCGCCGGCGGGACTCACAGCTCCGCCGATTGTGACCGAACCGGTTTTCCCGCTGTTCAGTTTTACAAGACCGGCCCTTTCGTAGAAACCGGCTATAAGCGATTCGAGATAGGCGGGGAACGCCTCTTCCCCCGGGATTTCCTCGAGGCGTCCGGACATTTCACGGAGAGCCTGCGCCCAGCGCGAGGTTGAATCTGCAAGGAGCACGCAGTCAAGCCCCATTTGCCTGTAGTATTCCGCCAGTGTCACAGCCGTGTAGACTGAAGCTTCACGTGCGGCGACCGGCATCGAGCTGGTATTGCATATGATGATGGAACGCTCCATCAGCGTGCGGCCCGTCTTCGGATCCTCAAGATGCGGAAATTCACGGAGGATTTCCACGACTTCGCCGGCGCGTTCGCCGCAGGCCGCTATCACTACCACATCCGCTTCCGCATAGCGGCTGAGCGCATGCTGGAGCACGGTTTTTCCCGCGCCGAACGGACCGGGTGTGCAGAATGTCCCGCCTTTCGATACCGGGAAGAAGGTGTCGATGATCCGCTGCTGCGTGATGAGCGGCTTTTCCGGAATGAGTTTCTCCTTGTAGGACGAGATGGGGATTTTCACGGGCCATTTCTGAACCATGCTGACTGACCTGACTTCCCCGAGATCGTTCTTCACCTTTGCAAGCGGATGGCTGATCTTGTATTTTCCGGCGGCGACTATTTCAGCGACCTCCCATTTTCCCTTATATCCGAATGGAAGCATGATCAGGTGTTCGAAAATGCCTTCCGGAACACTTCCGATCTTGTCGCCTGCGGAGACTTTGTCGCCTTTGGCGGCGCTCGGGGTGAACTGCCATTCCCTGTCATAGTCGAGGGCGGGCATGTAGAGTCCGCGTTCCAGGAAGAATCCGGATTTTTCGGCAAGTTTGCCGAGAGGGTTCTGGAGCCCGTCGTAAACCTGGGTGAGCAGCCCCGGGCCGAGTTCGATGCTCAGCAGCTCGTTGGTGAACTCCACTGCGTCGCCTATCTTCAAGCCCCGCGTGTCCTCGTAGACCTGCAGATCCGCCAGCTGTCCGCGGACACGGATCACTTCGGATTTAAGACGGATGTCGCCTGTAATGGCGTATGCGACTTCATTCTGTGTGACGGAAGTGTCAAACCTCACGGTCAGCATATTTCCGTTGACACCTACAACTGAACCAATGTTTTTTTCCGGCATTTAAAGTGTTCTCCTAAAATAAGAAATTCATATGGAAACAGGAATCTCCGGTTTCTCGATTCTATTTAAAGTCGCATCAAGGTTTTCAAGCCCCTTCCGCTGATCTTTGCCAACCCATTTTTCAAGAAGCATGAGCTTTATCCTATAGATGCAAAGACTGTCGAAATCGAAATTATGGCCGAACTCAAGGTCTTCCAGCGCCTTCCATCTGAGGCCGTCAAGCATCTTCTCCCTTTCGGCGGGATTCGGAACGGAAAGTATTTCTTCAATGCGCCTGTCAATGTCCGAAAAGCCGTTGCCCTGCTGGGAGCCCTTCTGTTCACGTCCGAGACTTACGGCCCTGAATTTCGCAAGCTTGGTCCTCATGTCGGTTTCCCACTGGTACCATTTGGCTGCGGAAGAGGAACGGCCGAAAGGGTTGTCCTTTTCCGGGAGAAGTTTCAGGCCGGAAAGCTGATTCACTGTTTTTTCGGGAATCATCTGGGAGCAGGAATACAGGAAGAAATCCGATGTGATCGGGGGCGGCCCCTCTTTCCTGAGCATCGGCAGTGAACTCAATATGTAGTAATACGCTAGAATCATTTTTTCTTTTCAGGATTTATTACAGCTGCAAGCCTCGGTCCGACATATGCGCAGATCATTTCGGAGATCGCCTCGTCGCTGAAGTCAAAGAACACGTCGTCGCCCTTGAATGAAATCTTGACGCCGGCGGCGAAGTTCTGCCCGAGAGATATCGCAGGGGCCTTTTTCAGGCTGTCCACCAGGCTGGTCTTGAAGAGCTTCTCCATGGCGTCTATGTCCTTCTTGGGGAGGATCAGTTCGATGTCGGCTTCCCCGGAAGGGTTTTTCGCATTGTAGTTCCTGACCATCTCAAGGATGATTTTACCCATCAGGTCCGGAGTCATTGCGTCGGCGCCGGCCTCCTTGACCACGCTTTTGAACCTGTTCAGGATTTCGCCCTGGAGGGTGATGACAATGTCCCTGACGGCCTGGCGCACCGCCGCCTCGCTGCGCGATTTCACGGTGTCGGCGTCAGCCTGCGCCCTTTTCACTATATCAACGGCTTTCGCCTTGGCTTCGCTGACGATCTTTTCCGCTTCTATCCCGGCGTCGCCGATTATCTTATTCTTGGTCAACTCGGCTTTTTTTACGCCTTCCTCATTGATCTTTTCCAACAGGCTCTGCAGTTCTTCAGGCATGGTTGTGTTCCTTATGATTATATTGAAAAGAATAGTCTTGTTTCAGTTGAAATCCTATAAAAAAAATTGGCTTACCATACATTGAAAAGAATGGCTGTCAATGGAGAAAAAAAATAAAACAATGCGTATTTCCCCGAGGCGGACAAAGTCAAGTCAGACAGGGGCTACCTTTTATATTCGGTCAGGCCGAAAACAACGTTAATGACACAGTCGGAGTAGGGATTCACAGTCACATTCTTTCTCCACTGGTCGATATATCCTTCGGATTTGTAGATCAGGTCGTAGGTTCCGATACCCAGCCAGCCGGTTTCATAGACCGTGAGCCTGTCCCTGAATGTTTCGGTTTTCAGGACCTTGAGCGGGTTTGAATTCGGCACGCAGATGTCTATTGAAAAGGAATTGGGCGTATTCTTGCTTTCCCCGACTATGCGGCCCTGCTTCTCCCACTGCGGGTTTGTTCTTTTCAGATAGAAGGGTTTTGCGCACTCTATCTCCTTGTAGCGCCGGTTCATGTAGTCCGCCGATAATATTGAAAAAGCCAGACCGAAGAAGGCGATTGCCAGTGGAAGCGCAAGAATAATCCGGGATTTGTTTTTCATTATGACACCTGTTGCGTAGACCGCCTTTTTATATTGCATCAATATAATTCCCATTTAAGGGATTATCCACAGTTTTTCTTTTAAATAAATGCATGTAGGATTGTATTTAAAAGAAATTATCTGGCAGGGGAATGAGATTGCAAGGGTAACGCTCATGGTCTGGCATCGAGCGGAGCGAGATTACCAGAACCAATTTGGTTAAAACTCTAAATCCTTTATTCTCTCGCAGAGACATGAAATCAGAAAGACTGTCTTCACCACGAGGGGGACGAAGGATTGTAATTGTTTTTCTGAAATATCCGTCTTTTTTACTTCGCGACCTTCGCGACCGTGGTATAGCTCTCTTATTGTTCTTTGAATCTTAATCAATTATTTCTGATTTTAACGTTATATGGGCGTCCAATCGTAAAACTCGGATGTTGTACCCGAGCAAGCATCGCCCATCCTTTGTAGTTGAATGTATCATATGTCAGAAAATTACGCAAGACGCTTCCGTTTTTATTCTCCATCATGTTTTTCTGCAAAGCATTATGACTTCGCATTCCCCTCAGTTTTGCTTTAGGGAACCTCTAAAAATTGGCATGTGGTCCGCCGCGGAGCCTGTCGGACTTAGGATTTCATGCTTGTAGTAGCTCGTGTTCGAGCGTTCTTTTTGGAACCTGAAAACCAAGAATAACGCGCAAAC
>JBAZRS010000546.1:0-4016 GCA_041662825.1 Victivallales bacterium
CAATCTCATTTCCGGAAAACCAGGTTTCGGTTTTCATAATACGTGCGAATTTCGCAGGGAAAAAACGCTGGCTGTTTTACAGGAGGGATGAACTCCTCGCCCATGAGCTCTGCCATGTCGCCAGAATGCCTGTGAAGGACAGGACTTTCGAAGAGCTTTTCGCATACCGTCTCTCGCCGAGCCGCTTGAGAAGATACATGGGGAACTGCTTCAGGCACGACTATGATGCCGTCCTCTTCATTGTCCCGATTTTCGTTCTGCTTGCCGCCCAGGTGTCCAGGCTGTTCTTCAATCTTGAGAGGGTTTTTCCGATATGGCCTTTCTGGATTATGGCGGCCGCATATCCGCTTTTCCTGCTTGTAAGAAATCATTTCAACAGGAATATTTTCTTCAAGGCCAAGAGGAATCTTGAAAAAGCGGGAGCCCTCAAACCATTGCCGGTTCTTTTCAGGTGCTCAAAGGAGGAACTGTCAGAAATATCGGAATTGAAGAATCCCGACGGGCTGATGAAATGGCTGGACGACAAGTCCGAATCAGAATTGAGATGGAAAGTGATTAAGTTCAGGTTTTTTCCAAGTTGATATTTTTTTCATTAATGAAAAAAATACTTCGCGAAATTCGTCAAACATGGGGTGTAATCATGGCAAAGTTAAAGGAAATCGTCGGTTATCTGGACAGTGTTTTCCTGACAAATCCGAATCTTCAGGACGACTCGAACAACGGTCTTCAGGTTCAGGGGAATCCTGATGTGATAAAGGCCGTTTTCAGTGTTGACGCCTGCAACGAACTGTTTGAAAAGGCGATTGAGAGAAATGCAGATTTCATTTTTGTCCATCACGGCCTCAGCTGGAATGACAGCCTCAAGAGACTTGTCGGATCGAACGCCAGGAGAATCAGTCCACTCTTTAAAAATGACATTTCCCTTTATGCATGCCATCTCCCTCTCGACATGCACCCGGAACTCGGTCACAACATACTTCTGGCGAAAATGCTAGATCTGCAGGCATGCAGGAACTTCGTCAAATATCACGGCGGGGAACTTGGCATTGCAGGGGAAATTCCTGAAGGCCGGAGCCCTGCGAATATCGCAAAGATCCTTGAAAAGGAGCTTCAGACAAAATGCGTCATTTTCGGGAATTCCGACAAGCCTGTGAGCAAGATCGGGATAATTTCAGGCGGTGGCGGCCGTCCTGAAGGTATCGTTGAAGCTGCAAGGCAGGGAATAGAATGCTTCATTACCGGCGAGACAAACCATACCTCCTATCATTTTATCAAGGAAGAGGGTATCAGCGTGATCATCGCCGGCCATTACGCCACTGAAAAACCCGGAGTGATCGCCGTCATGGACAAGATAAGGGAAAAGTTCGCGGTTGATTGCGAGTTTATCGATATCCCTACGGGATTGTGAGGATTTCAATTAGTATTTTTCAAATTAACCACGGAACACACGGAATACACGGAAATTTATAATATTCGTTAAGAGTTTAATGAATTAAAATCTTTTCTCTTCCGTGTGCTCCGTGTATTCCGCAGTCATTTCAGAGTATGAATCTTTCTATTTCTACGTCAGGATAATGTCCGAAATTTACCAACAAAGCCAGTTTATTGCCAGTAGCCTTGAGATAATTCATTACTTGGGCGCGATGTTCGTCAGATAAGTCTTTGACCGCTTTGATTTCGATTATGATTTTGTTGAAACAGATGAAGTCCGGTTTGTAGATTTGTCGTAGCGGTTCGCCTTTGTAACAAAGTCTAAGTTCTTCCTGGGCAAGGAGAGGTATCGAACTTTTAGTGAACTCTTTTTCCAAACATTCCTGATAGACAGCTTAGAGAAAACCGCAACCCATTTCCCGGTAAACTTCGAATATCGCTTTTCTGATTGAATAAGTCTCTTGCTCGTAAAGCAACTTTCCCATTTAAAATCTCCTTTTTTTAGCACGGAGAACACGGAAAACATAAAGTATCTGTTAAGAATATTATATTCGAATTTACGAATAATTATCTTCACCCTTCCGTGTATTCCGTGTGTTCCGTGGTTTCATTTGAATTCCCTTGCGGCTTCGACGGCTTTCTTCCATTTGGAAATGCGCTGTTCGCGTTCATAGGAGGCTATTTTCGGCTTGAACGTCCTGTCGGCTCTCCAGTTCCTTCTGACGTCGTTCTTGCTTTTCCAGTATCCGCAGCTCAGGCCTGCGAGATATGCGGCCCCGAGCGCAGTCGTCTCTGGAACCGCAGTGCGGACAAGCGGAATTCCGAGGATGTCGGACTGGAATTGCATGAGGAAATTGTTCACGCATGCGCCGCCGTCAACCTTCAGTGATTTGATTTTAGTTCCCAGATCCTCCTGAAGGCACTCAATGAGATCCCTTGACTGGAATGCAATGCTTTCAAGTGCGGCCCTGGCGATGTTGCCGGGAGATGTTCCGCTCGTTATCCCGTAAATGGTTCCCCTGACATCCGGATCCCAGTAAGGTGCGCCTAGGCCGGCAAAAGCCGGAACAAAGTAAACCCCGCCGTTGTCGGAAACGCGTTTCGCCATATCTTCAGATTCGGAGGACTTTTTCATGAGTTTCAGGGAATCCCTCAGCCATTTGATCACTTCACCGCCCGTGAAGACAGAACCTTCAAGGGCATACTCTATTCCGTTTCCGATGTCCCATGCGATTGTCGTGAGCAGGCGGTTTTCTGAGAACACCGGTTTCTTTCCGGTATTCACAAGCATGAAACAGCCTGTGCCGTATGTGTTTTTCGCCGAACCGCTTTCAAGGCATGCCTGTCCGAAGAGGGCTGACTGCTGATCGCCGGCAACTCCGCCGATGGGAATTTCCCTTCCGAAGATCCCCTTTTTTGTTTTTCCGAAATATCCGGATGACGGTCTTATTGCGGGCAGGAGCTTTTCCGGTATTCCGAAAATCCCAAGGAGCTCGCTGTCCCATTTCCCTGTCCTTATGTTGAGCAGCATGGTTCTGGAGGCGTTGGAGACGTCGGTCATATGCTCGCCGGTGAGCTTGAAGAGGAGCCACGAGTCAACAGTGCCGAAACATATTTCCCCCGCTTCGGCCCTTTTCCTGAGTCCGGGCACCTTGTCCAGAATCCATTTTATCTTTGTGGCTGAAAAATATGCGTCAAGGAGGAGACCGGTTTTCCTGCGGATTATTTCACCTTTGCCGTCGGCTTCAATCGATTTGCAGATGTCTGATGTGCGGCGGCATTGCCAGACAATCGCATTGTAGACGGGTTTGCCGCTTTTCCTGTCCCAGAGTATTGTTGTTTCTCGCTGGTTTGCGATTCCTATGGATGCAATCTGTTCCGCTTTGATCCCGGCTTTCCGGATTGCGATGCGGGCTACGCTTTTCTGAGATTCCCATATTTCTGCGGGATCGTGTTCAACCCAGCCTGGTTTCGGGAATATCTGCCTGAATTCCTTATGCCCGGAGGCGACTGTTTTCCCGCTCCTGTCGAAAATTATCGCCCTCGAGCTCGTGGTCCCCTGATCCAGTGCCATGATGAAGCTTTCCATTGCATGTCTCCGCGCTTAGATTCTTAGTTTTTCTTTAAATAAATTCCGGGAATTTACTTAAAGAAAAACTATATTCATAAATATAACTATAACGCATTATTTACCAAAGGATAAAAATATGAAGACAAACAGTAAGAAAGTTTCTCCTGCGTTCTCCGCAGGAAAAACTTTTCAAGCTGCCGGCACAGATATTGCCGTTACAGTCGCCTATGATGAAAAGCCCGTATTCAGGGTGAACTCTGTTGACATTTCCTTCGGATCAGGGAAAAATTCCAAAACGGAGAACAGGGAGCTGGACGCTCTGTTTGGAACAATTGAATCCTGGTTCAGGGGAGACATTGATTTACTGCCGTTGGAAAATCTTGATCTTGGCAAGCTGTCCGCCTTTGAAAGGAAAATCCTCTGCGAACTTCGCAAAAGGGTTTCCCGCGGGAAAACTATATCGTACGGGGATCTTGCGAAAGTCACAGGTTCTCCGCGGGCGGCCAGGGCTGTG
>JBAZRS010000547.1:0-3997 GCA_041662825.1 Victivallales bacterium
CTTATTGTCAATATTGACGGTGACGGAAGCTTCCAGATGAACATCCAGGAGCTCGGCACCCTCCATACCGAGGAAATAGATGTGAAGACGATAATCCTCAACAACCAGCACCTCGGGATGGTCGCGAAGTGGGAGGACCGTTTTTACGGGAGCCGCCGCGGCAACACCGTCCTGAAGAACGAGAGGGTCGCCCGGCCATATCCGGATTTTGTGACTATCGCAAAGGGATACATGATTCCCGGCCGCGAAGTTTACAGGAAAGAAGACCTGGCAGACGCAATACGCGAGATGATAGAGACAAAAGGGTCGTTTGTACTTGATGTCCATGTGGAGTATCAGGAGCATGTTCTGCCCATGATCCCCCCCGGGAAATCGTACAAGGACATATTGTACGAATAGGTAAGCAACTTAATGGTGCAGGTGGAAAAATAAAATATTCTGTTTTTTTTCATATCCACATTGTAAAAAATCAGTTTCAGATTAAATTTTCACCTGCTTTTGATTTTAAAAAGTGAAAAAGTGTTGAAAATATAAGGATTTATAGATTTCATGAATGTCAGTGCAAAGAAAGTAGTAATTGAGAAGTACGGAAGGAAGACAGGAGACACAGGTTCTTCTGAAGTCCAAATCGCCCTTATGTCCGAGCGGATTAACGAACTTACCGAGCATCTCAGGACTCACAAGAAAGACGTAAGTTCGAGAAAAGGTCTTATGGATCTGGTCAGCAAAAGACGTAAGCTCCTCGGCTACTTGAACAAGAAGAATCATGAAAAATATCAGTCTCTCACCACAGAACTGAGTATCAGAAAAAGCAAATAAGAAGTTTTCAGTCTGACTGAAAGCAGAATATATCACCAAAGCAACTACGGCCATTGAAATCTGAGTGGAATTCGGCCGCTATCAGGTTCCGTACCCAAGTATCGGAACTTGATACCGCGATTCCGCCATATTTATGGTTGTTCTGCTCCGTGTTATCATTTCTGCCTTCAATCACCCTGTTTACTTCTTGTTTTCAAAAAACAACTGCTGAAAATAAAACCAGCAAAACAGAAAAGGTGTTAAAATGAGTGAAAAGAAAGTTAATGTTGATATGGGCAACGGCCGTATCATGGAGATTTCAACCGGAAAACTTGCGAATCTTGCCAACGGATCCTGCATACTTCAACTCGGCGAAACTGTCGTGCTTGTGGCATCCTGTTCGGGCACTGCTAAACCCGGAACCGATTTCCTCCCCCTGCAGGTGGATTACCGTGAAAAATACAGTGCGGCAGGCCGTTTCCCCGGAGGCTACATCAAGAGGGAAGGCAGACCCAGTGAAAAGGAAATTCTGACATGCAGGATGACCGACCGTCCCGTCAGGCCTCTTTTTCCCGAAGGATTTTTTGATGAAATCCAGATACAGGCCCTTCTTTTAAGTTCAGACGGTGAAAACGAATCCGATGTCCTTACAATCCTTGGCGCGTCAGTAGCCCTGACACTCTCGGATCTCCCGTTCCAGGGTCCCATCGGCGCCCTTCGCGTCGGATATATTGACGGAAAATTTGTTGCGAACCCCACCCATACCGAAATGGCCAACAGCAAGCTTGATCTTGTTTATGCTGGCGTAGCCGGCAAAGTCATCATGATTGAAGGCGATGCGGTGGAATGCTCGGAAGAGACCCTGCGCGACGCATTGGTTTTCGCAAACGGAATCGTTGAAAAACAGATTCAGGCGCAGAAGGAACTCGCGGCTTTAGGCGGAAGAAAGAAAAAACAGCCGGTTCTCCATCTCGTCCCGGAAGATCTCAAAAATGCGGTTCACAGTTTCTGCAAAGGCAAAATTGAAGGCGCATGTCTCATCAACGGGAAAGAGGAGCGGCAGACTGCCCTCGCTGTGGTCTTCAAGGAGCTTTCAGCTGAGATTATCGCCAAGTTTAAAGACACTGTCGATGAACTGGACATGAAACTCCAAATGTGTTTCGAGCATCTTGTCGAGAAAACCATCAGATTCGCAATCGTCGATAAGGGCATTCGTCCTGACGGCAGGGGATTGGATGATCTCCGTCAGATAAGCTCCGAAGTAGGAGTTCTCCCCAGGGTTCACGGCACGGGTCTTTTCACCCGCGGTGAAACTCAGGCGCTTGTAATAGTCACTCTAGGTGCGGGACGCGACGCCCAGGAAAGCGATCCCATCACGGGCGGATCAAACATGAAGAACTTCTATCTGCATTACAACTTCCCTAATTTCAGTGTTAATGAAGTCGGGAGAATATCCGGTCCCGGACGCAGGGAGATAGGTCATGGAAACCTTGCCGAGCGCTCGCTCGCACAGGTGATACCCGTGGATTATCCGTATACTGTGAGATGTGTTTCTGAAATAATGGCCTCAAACGGCTCGACCTCGATGGCGAGCGTCTGCGGCGGAAGCCTTGCCCTCATGGATGCGGGCGTGCCGATAACCGATCCGGTCGCCGGAATTTCCTGCGGTCTCATCTCCGAAGGGGACAAGAACATCCTCCTGACCGACATCATAGGCGCCGAAGATCATTACGGCGACATGGATTTCAAGGTTTGCGGAACCCCGAAGGGGATTACCGGATTCCAGCTGGATCTCAAGATCGCGGGCGTTTCGATTGACCTCCTCTACGCCGCCATGCTCCGCAACCGCGAAGCGAGGACGAAGATCCTGACAGTGATGAATGCCTGCATTTCGGCTCCGAGAACCGAAATGAGCAAATATGCCCCGCGTATTGTAAGCCTGAAGATAAACACCGAGAAGATCGGTGCGCTTATCGGACCGGGCGGAAGCGTAATCCGCGGCATTACCGAATCAACAGGCGCACAGATTGACATTGAAGACGACGGAAGTGTCAAGATCTTTGCGGCCAACAAGGATGCCCTTGACGCGGCTACAAAAGCTGTTCAGGACATAACCGCCGAAGTTGAAATCGGTAAGATCTATCGCGGCCAGGTAAGGTCGATCAAGGAATTCGGCGCATTCGTCGAACTGATTCCCGGACAGGACGGACTGCTCCATATTTCCGAAATGGCCGACTACAGGGTGAACAAGGTCACCGACATCTGCCAGGAAGGCGACATGATAACCGTCAAGGTCATCGGCGTCGACGACCGCGGGAAAATCCGCCTCAGCCGCAAGGCAGCCCTTGCGGAAATGGATGACAAGAAATAAGTCCTGTCTTAAAACATAATCATAACAGAAAAGCCGGAATTAAACTTCCGGCTTTTTTTTTGAGCACATCCCGGTGTCAGTGCGGTACAAATAAAATTTTCACAAGGTGAAAATTTTTCTTTAGTGATTACATTTGCTCGTTGGGATGAAAATCCCCAAAATCCCCGTATATTAACATTATGAGGAAGAAAACTGAAAATACTGCCGGGAAGTACGGCTCGGGCGAGATAGCCGGGCTCAAAGTCTTGTCGAAGGATTCGCTTGCGAGTTTCAACGTCCTCTTCGAGCATATATGCGGACAGGAATTGAAGATCAAGGAACTCGGGAACAGCGAACTGCTTTCCCTTTTCCATAAGATATTGATTTCAATAGATTCTGAACTTGACCTTCTTTCTGAAAACCCCCGGACCGCCTCCAGGAGAAGCTGCGTGGCGGGCGCCGAACCTGATTCGATCGATTACATCAACTCCCTCATGGCGCAGTGCAGAAAACAGAATTTCAGCGACATCCTCATTGCCGCAATCATCGAAACCACAACACTCGACCAGAGCCTTATCAATGAAAAAAAGGATGAGGGGATAATCAAATTCAAACTCGCCCACGGCGACAGGCTTGTCAAATCCGGAATCAAGCTTGTCGTGGATTATACCGAGCTTATTTCCGCCCTCGATAAAAGCGTAAGCTCGCTGACAAGGCTTACCCCCCTGTTCAGGGAAAAGATCTCACTGTCGGAAATATTCGACTCGGAAACTGACCTGCATAATGTGCCGATTGCGGAATTGCAGGAACGTTTCCAGAAAATGGATCCGTTCCTCTCGGGAGACAGGG
>JBAZRS010000548.1:0-3988 GCA_041662825.1 Victivallales bacterium
GCAAAGGGCGCAAACGTGTTAAAATACAATTTCCTATACGATCAAGTTAGGCTGTTGCAAGCCGCAACTCTTATAGAATAGTTACGGAGGCGCAAAGGCACAAAGTTTTGAAAAACACCAAATAAACAAAGAAAACAAAAAACAGCCCTTGCGGGCTTAACTACCAACAAAAACGAATCAAATTTGTTCGTAGTCAATGCCGCAAGGCATGTTCTTAGATTCTCTTCATTGCCTCTTCACAACTTTAAAATTCCTTAACCTCAAATTAGGAATATCCAGCACGGAATATCCAATATCCATAGATTCCAAGTGACCAGTGACCGAGTTGCCAAGCGAGCAAGATTAAAGAACAAAGCAAAAAACATCCTTGTTAATTTTTCCGGGACGGAAAAATTTTCTTCATTGGATATTCAGAGTTGCGCCCCCCTGCTGAGCTTGAAAAGGCTGAAAGCGTTGGCTGTTGTAATCTCGGCGATTTTCCCGACAGGCATACCTTTCAGCCTGGCCACATGCTCGGCCACCAGGGCAAGGTATTCGGGATGATTCCGCTTGCCGCGGTGCGGAATAGGGGCTAGATAGGGGGAGTCGGTTTCAAGCAGCAGGCGCCCGTCCGGAATTATTTCCAGAAGCTCCCTGACATTTGCGGCTTTCGGAAATGTTATTATGCCCCCCACGCTTATATAGGCCCCGAGCTCCAGGAATCTGCCGCACCAGTCGCGTGTCCCGGTATAGCAGTGCAGGACAAAGCGCCCTCCCCTTTTGAAAAATCCGGAAAGGATCGGATATGCATCGGCGTAGGCCGCATCGCTTTCCTGCTTGTCCCGGCAGTGGACAATGAGGGGAAGATTGTGTGTCAGGGCGAGTTCGCAGAATGCCGAAAACACCCTGCACTGCTCATCACGTCCGGAATTTTCATAGAAATAATCAAGCCCTACTTCGCCCAGAGCCGCAAGTTTCGGATCATCAGTAAATTCATCAAACATCGAGATGTCATTTGCGAAAGCCGAAGCCTCATGAGGATGCACGCCGGCAGAAAACCAGCACTCTCCGGCGAGGGATGAAAAGCGCCTCGCGACTTTGCTCTCCTCGTAGGTTGCGCCTACTGCGAGAAGATAGCGGACGCCGGCCATGCGCGCCTTCTCCGCGTATTTCAGGGGCTCCTCGTCAACGGCATAATAATGGAAATGCGTATCGAATAGTTCCATTCAACTTCTTTCTTTAGTGTCTCTGATTGGTTTCCACTTTGTTTCGGGTTTCGACCTGTCCGCCATAGCTTCTTTGCGACGGCGGATATTCAGTTTGGGTTGCGGGCAAGGCCCGCCTCAGGTGTTTCCTCTGCTCGAGCATGATAGCGGCAAGCATGAGCATGAAGACGATTCCTATCAACATGTTTCTTGCATACCATCCCGGAGGACCTTCATAGAAGGCTTCCAGATAAATGTTTTCGCCAGCCGGCACATCAATCTGGATCCTACCGTCTTTTGAAATATGATTCAAAAGGGTGGAAGCGTCAAGCTCCCTGTCTCCCAGGATTATTTTCCATCCCGGGAAATACAACTGGTTGATCATGATCAACTGGGGCTTTTCAGTGGAAATGCTATAACGCATGTGATGCGGATTGTTTTCAGGATACTCGGCAATCCTGCAGGTCAGATCGCTGACAAGAAGCATCGGCCTGTTTCCCCTGGGCTCGGTAGGCGGACGGGACGCTGCGGTCTTCGGCAGGAACTCGTTGAAAGACTCATAAACCTGAAGTTTTTCAAGCCTTACCGTCCTGTGGCGTTCAACGGCCGTCCTGAGATCAATATTGAACTTGATGAATTCAAATTCCCTAGAGTTCCAGACGAGGGTAAAAACAAGGAAAAGAACGACGAGTGAATAGAATCTCATGTTCGTCTTAACAAGCGGCCCCAGCTTCCATATTCCTGAAATGCAGACAACCTGCAGCAACGCAATCACACTCAGGAGCCTCCAGGGAAACTGTACAAAATTCATGAGGGGGATGTTTTTCCACAGGAATGATGCGAGGGGAGACATCATGAGTATGCAGAAAACATAGAGCATGAAAACCGTGAGGTAGAGCCTGTTCCTCCTGTTCAGCCAGAATCCCGAAAGGGCGAGAATGAAATGCGGCAGCCCGAGCTGGAAAGACATGTCGTCCTCAAGTCCGCTTCCGGATCCGCCGAATCCCCACGCCCTGGAAAAGAGCTGGCTGAAATAGACCACGTGGTTTTCCGCAGAGAAAAATCCGCTCACCGCAGAACTGTATGCAACAAACTTTTTCATCTGGAACGCGGTGAACCAGTATGGGGAGCTGAATATGACTGAGCATATCAATGCCGCAGCGACCGAAGACAGGAAGACCGCCCTGTCCCTCTTTTGCATTTCAAGACAGAGCGAAACCGCAATCGCGCAGAAGAGCGGATAAAAGAACATGGATGTGAACGGATGACTGTAAACCATCGCCGCCAGCGCCAGCGCCAGCACTGAGAGATGCGGCACGAAGGCCGCCTTTTCAGCAATCTTCTCCCTGAGCCCGATCAGGAAATAGAGCGTCCATGGCGCCACGAACATGGCCAGGAGTTCGCTCAGATCCCCCCTGACAAAGAGATTGACATATACGTACGGCGTCAGGAGGAACATGACGGAACTGAACACGGAAATCACCCGGTCGCCGGCAATCTTCCGGATCAACATGTAGATCCCCGCACCCCCGATGAAGAAGATCGCAACATTCGATGCATAGCTTGCGGCGAGGATGTCAGGCGCAATATACGTGAAAAGCAGGGAGAAGAAGAAATACGCAGGCTGGTAGAAGACGAATACTGGATAACCATATCCGCCGTAGTAGTTGGGCATCCACCGCGGATAAAGTATTCCGCTGTCAAAGGCGTCCTTGAACTGGTCGAGATGGCAGAGATATCTCAGACTGTCGTGCGATTGCGGCCAGTCGCCGGAAAAAACCAGGCCTGAAAGGAGCGCCAGGGAGATGACGAGGACAATTGCCAGATCTGTCAGAAATGAAATTTTATTCTTACCCATATTTCTTCCACAATCTGAAAATATCGCGGGATATTGTGACAACATTGCCCAGTTTCATGACCTTCGATCCTTTTACATCAATCCATTTTTTAACCGGATATTCGACCATGCGTGAACCTTTGAGCCTTAAAATGATCTCCACGTCGAAAATCCACCTTGAGATGAACGGCTCCGAAAAAGCCCTGTCGACGATCCCCTTCCTGAAGATTTTGGCGCCGCACTGGGAATCATAAGTCTGTATCCTGTAGAGGGACTTGAATATGAGGCAGAAGAAACGGCTGATGACGCGCCTCGTCGGATTGCGTCTGATTTCACTTCCGAGCCGGCATATCCTGCTGCCGAAAAGCGCATCGGCGTCAGGGCATACCCCGTCTGCGAACCTGAGCATGTTCTCGACTTCATCCAGAGGGGTTGCGAGATCCGCATCCCAGAAGCCCGCCCATTCGATATCGGCATAAAAGGGGAGAGTCTTCAGATGCATCATGCCGCGCCTTACGGCCTCGGCTTTGCCGGAATTATTTTCAAGGTTTAAGACAGACGCGAATCCGAGAACCTCTTTTTCAAGGAGCTTCAGGGTGCCGTCGGATGATCCGTCGTTGACAAAAAGGAAATAAACGGCTCCGGAGAATTTCCTGTACTCACCGATATCCAGCCTCGCCTCCTCGTTGTAGCACGGAATCACAAGGCATGTTTTTTTCAATATTGCGACCATATATGTTTTTTCTTAGTTTGCTTCAGTATCATCCATATTCAAAAATAGTTTTCCTGAAAAATGACATCATTGTTTTTCAGGAAAACTATAATAAACTCGGTAAACTTCGAAAAACCTGTCAGATCCGGCGGAAAGCGGAATCTTGCGGATCAGCTTCGAGTTTGCCGGAACAGGTTCATCGTTTAAAATTGCAATCGGATTACCGGCACTGTCCGCGCTAATTCTCGAATTCAT
>JBAZRS010000549.1:0-3971 GCA_041662825.1 Victivallales bacterium
CTGGAGAGGCTTGAGAAAGATTTCCCGAATTTGCATCTGGGCTTTTTTCTTTACAGCAACCATGGGGATTATCCTGTGCGCTATAAGCCGCATCCGAAAATCTCCATTTGCATCGCCGACATATCTTATTCGCGCATGCACGGTGTCGTGGAAGGGAAATCCCGTTCGCGAAACTACTATCGCCATATCCTTGAGCAGTGGGGCAATCTTCACAAAACCCAGGGCAATCCGCTGCAACTGCGCGGCTATAACTGGAACCTGGCCGACAACATGCTTCCCTACACCAAGCTGAAAATATGGGGGGAAGACCTGCCTTTTTATCACCGGTTGGGAGTCACTGGCATATGGACGGAATCAATTAAGGCCTGGTCGAACAGTGGCCCGTCCGACTATCTTGAGGCGCAGATGCTCTGGAACGTCAATCAGAATTGGAAAGACATTCTCAGGCATTACTGTCAAAAGTCTTTCGCCGCCGCCGCCCCTATGATGGAAAAATATTATCTGGATTTGGCGGAGCGCCAGAGTAATTCGGGATACGAGGCAGGCTCATACTTTGCCTTCCCGCAAATCTACAACCGCACTTTCGTCCGCAAAAGCGAGGAGCTGTTCAAGGATGCTTCCGCAGCAGTTAAAGACGACGCCCCTGCTCTGGAACGTGTGCGTATCGCAAGCATCCCCATCGCGTCGCTGCATGATTTTCTGGACTTCCGGGACGCCTACAGTTCCTGCGATTTTTCAAAGGCGGAGACGATTTTCGCGGAAATGAAAGAGCGCCTGCTCTCGGAGTTGAAACGTAACGGCATGTCTGTGTGCCGTTTTGCGACAAACCGCTACCCAAACCTCTTTTTCGGGAAATTCCTTGAACTTGGCAAATCCTGTTCGACTGGAGATAATCAGATTGTATATGCTTTTCCGGATCAGCTGAAAGCGATGATTGACCCGCTGGATACCGGGGAATCATTTGGATACTATAGCCCGGCCTTGGTGGATGATGACTACATTAATGTGCGTACTTTCGGCTCCACCTGGGATGCGCAGGGGCTTGACGGGATGCGGCGCGGCGCCATCTGGTATCGGGTTAAATTTTCCCTTCCGGAACATTTCCGGGGTAAAAAGATCGGGCTGTTCCTGGGCGGCGGCGATTTGATTTTCCGGGCGTGGAACAATGGGCAGAAAGTCGGCGAAGGGGTCGGCTATCTCAAACCATTCATCTTTGACTTGAGCAACAGCGTAAAATTCGGCGAAGAGAATGTGCTGGCAATCAAAGTCGCCCGGCATGGCCATTCCGAATTGGGCGTAGGCGGCCTGATGCTGCCATCCTTCGTGTTCGCCGGCAAAAAGATAGAAACTAGCGGAGAGAGCATGCAGACAGATGAACGGATTCTGCCGGGCGGCGAACGGGAAAAAGCGCAAAAAAAATAATAATAAAGGGAACCTCTAAAAATTCGCATGTGGCGCGTTGCGGAAGATTTTTGATAGCTCAAAAAGAATTTCTGAACGTAGGCGTATCGAAGCGATACGCCGAGAGAAGAACATTCTTCATTGAGCCAAAAAGATCCGCAACCCGAAGGGAGACTGATTCTTATGGATTCCCGCCTCGTCTGAAAACCGCTTACATACCGCCTTTGGGTATGCTCGCGGTTTTCTTCCTTGCCGTTTATCCATAATCTCCTGTCTCGCGCCATATGCCAATTTTTAGAGGTTCCCTAAAGTAGAGAAAGGAAATATGAAAAAGAAAACACGTTATGCCGTCTGTGGTCTGAGCTGCCGGGGAATCTATCACTTTGTCTTTCCGCTGCTCGGGAAGAACCACCCAGGCGGACCGAACTTCAATGAGACATCAGAGCTTGTCGCCGTCCTGGACATCGATGAGCGCCGCGTCCGCGCCTTCTATGAGAAAGCCGGTGTCCAGATTCCATTTTATCCGCCCGACGGGTTCGGGAGGATGATCGCGGAGATGAAGCCTGACGTCATTCTGGTTGTCAGCCAAGACTACTCCCACTGCGAGTATATCGTCAAGGGGCTTCGGAGCGGTTGTGACGTAATAGTGGAGAAGCCGATGGTGATCAGCGGCGAGCAGGTGCGAGCGGTACAGGAGGCCGAACGCGAGAGCGGCAAGCGTGTCCGAGTGGCCTTCAACTACCGCTACGCGCCCATCCACAGGAAACTCAAGCGGATGATAATGGAGGGCAAACTCGGCAGGATAACCAACGTGGAATTCGTCTACAACCTCGACACCTTCCACGGCGCAAGCTACTTCTACCGCTGGAACCGCGAGCGGGCCAGGTCTGGCGGACTCTCCATCCACAAGTGCACCCACCACTTCGATCTCATCAACTGGTTTCTCGGTGATTTTCCAACCGAGGTGTTCGCCTACGGTGCCCTGAACTACTACGGTCCCAACGGGGCGCATCGCCCCCATGACGCCAAAGGCAATCCCCTGCAGCCTGTCGAGGAGAGGGAAAAGTGCCCGTATTTCAAGAAACATTACGAAGGAAAGTGCAGTCCCGAGGATGCCGCACCGGCCCCAGGATGGGACACCTTCAATCTCCCCTACGACGTGCAGTATCCTCCGGATCAGAAGCGCTACATCTACGACAGTGCCATAGACATCGAAGACACCT
The DNA here is from genome assembly GCA_041662825.1 of Victivallales bacterium. Classification (GTDB taxonomy): domain Bacteria; phylum Verrucomicrobiota; class Lentisphaeria; order Victivallales; family GWF2-50-93; genus GWF2-50-93. The sequence goes on from JBAZRS010000549.1 coordinate 2,625, forward strand.
ACTCCGCACTGGTCCGTTTCAAGAGCGGCGCGTCCATGTCATACTCCTGCAACTTCTCTACCCCATGGGAGGGATATGTACTCGGAATCAACGGGACTGAAGGACGCATCGAGATCAATCACCACAGCAATCCGGATCCTACAGGCAATACAGCACCCTTAGAGGAGAAAAGCGTGATCGTGTTCTATCCGTTGTTAGGCGGTAAACAGATCATTGATATACCTCCGGTTCTCGGCGGCCATGGCGGTGCGGACTTCACCATCCAGAACGACTTGTTCGGAAAACCGTCCCAGGAGTCGCTCGAACTTAATCTCGTCGCAGGCAGCGCAGAAGGTGCGGCATCGGTCGCCGTCGGCGAAGCCGTCTGGCGTTCAATCAAGGAAAAACGCCCGGTCACCATCGCAGAGCTGATTGGATAGAACGGGAAAACCGGTAGGAAGGGAATACTAGAAAAGACTGCGGAGCATGGCAGGATGCCATAGCTCATGTTCCCAGAGTAACACAGGTCTTCCGTGTCCGCCTTAGCTTCTTAGCGAAGAGGGAAGCCTGTAGCTGTAATGGAGCTTAAAAAAAATGCACTCTGTCCCAGTCCATACTACGGAGTGAAAAAGCCCGCATTACTTCAACAGTTTCTGGACTAAACGGACGGCTTCGACTGAGTCGGGGGCATAGCCGTCGGCGCCTATTTCATCTGCATAATCCTGTGTCACAACCGCGCCGCCGATTATGTATTTAACATTCTTGAAACCGTGCTTCCGGCTTTCGTCAATGATGGTTTTCATCTGAGTCATGGTTGTTGTCATCAGGGCCGAGAGACCGACGATTTCGGCGCCGGATTTTTTCAACGCCTGGACAACGGCGTCGGCACCGACATCCTTGCCGAGATCCACCACTTCAAACCCGTAGTTCTTCAGCATGAGGGCGACAATGTTTTTGCCTATGTCGTGAATGTCTCCCTTAACCGTGGCCAGAATTATCTTGTGCTTCTTTTTCTGCTGACCCTGCACTTCATTCTTCTTCAGGTGCGGCTCAAGAAAATCAAACGCCGCCTTCATGGCTTCGGCGCTCATGATCAGCTGCGGCAGGAAATATTCCCTCTTGTCGAAAAGCTCACCGACCCTGTTGATTGCCGGAATAAGGTTTTCATCGACTATTGACTTTGCGGAACGGCCTTCCCCCAGCGTCTTTTCGACATAACCGCAGACATGGTCCGTGTCTCCGTTCAGGACAGCTTTGTAAACCTGTTCCGAATTGGAAAGAGTCTTGCTCTCTTTTTCTGCGGATTTCGCATTTTCAGAGGAAACCTGGAATTTCGATATATAGTTGCGGCATCCCTTGTCACGGGCG
>JBAZRS010000550.1:0-3965 GCA_041662825.1 Victivallales bacterium
GGTTTGTTCCTAGCCGTCTATCAATAATCTCCTGTCGCGCGCCATATGCCAATTTTTAGAGGTTCCCTTAAGAGACTAATGCCTAAAAACGGCAGATGTGAAGCAAAGTTGCCAAGAGGGGAACATGAATATAATTTCATTGATAAAAAGATGGGACCGTTCGCTCTGGAGAGAGCCTGTAGTTGTGATTCGAGTCAATTTGAAAGACATTAAACAGCTTTTCAATTCCATGGATCCTTCGCCTTTCAATGAAAAAGACCTTGACGATGATGCCGAGGAATACATAGTCAGCTGGGCGCTCGAATATCCGGTGTCGGCTCCAATCTCCTTAGTTGTGCATCTTCAGCAGGAACCCTCGATACCAAAGGCTCAAAAACTAATTCAGGATGTAATCCACCATTATTTTGCACACAAGGCCGACCTTACAGAACGCGAGCTGAGGCTTCTTCTGCGTGAAGGGAGGACATGCCTTCTTATCGGGCTCTGTTTTCTCGCATCCTCTGTTGCGACCGGCGAGCTGCTTTCCAAGCTGGACAGCGGGACTTATGTGGATATCATAAAGGAAAGCATGCTTATCGGCGGCTGGGTTGCAATGTGGCGTCCGATACAGATTTACCTCTACGAGTGGTGGCCAATCCTGAGAAAAGCCAGGATTTATACGAAAATGAGCCAGATGTCCGTCAGTGTCAAGATAGACAAGGAGACCTGAGCTCGCCCGGAAGTCTTGATTTTAAATAATCGAGGCAATTTCAAAATTGCCTCTTTTAAGCTGATTGCAAAATTTGGAGTACACGCTTTAGCGTGCGTAACACTTTGAATGCCAAGACATACTGAAGTATGTACTCCAAAGTGTGAAATTCCCGAAAAACGTTTTTCGGGCACTTTTGCAATCAGCTCAATCCCTTACGCCTGAGATGTGACAAAAACCATCAGTTTCCGGTTGAACATGGCGGTTCAAGCCTCGGAAATGACGCTGACAGCATATCGGTCGAGGATGATCGGACCGCCGGAACTCTTCTTTCCGCTTATGAGATCATTGCCCTTCGGCGTTTTCTGTATTTTAACTTTCCCGTCATTGCGGTTTATGAAGAACCATATTTTTTTCTTTCCGCTGTATCTGACAACTGTTTCGACACCTTTAGGGGCTGAAGGCCAGACCGGTTTGAGATTCGCAATCTTAGTTAATTCAGGCATGAAAATTTTCAGAATGTTTTCCGACAGATAGGTTCCGGCGTAGATAACACGGCCTTTTCCGAGTTTTCTTATAGATATTGCAGTTTTACCGTCGAGATGCCGTCCGGACCATTTTGCAAATGATGCGGCATCTTCAAGATTCAGTATCTCATACCAGGTTTCGCTTTTAATCTTCTTGTCTTTAAACTTCAGGTGGAACGGTCTTTTTTCCGGCATGTTCAATTTGCCGTATTCTTCGACCGAAACACCTGCGAGCCGCCGCAGACATCCGGGAATTGTTTCAGGGACCACATTGTTGTTCATGTCACGGGTGGCGCTGCGTGCGCCTATGACGAGAACTCCGCCTTCCTCCACATATTTTTCAAGTCGCGGAACCCATTCCGGATTAAAAAGTTCCCAGTTCGGGATGAAATAAAGCTTGATCCCTGAGAGATCGTCTTCAGGGTGTATGCAGCCTACGGCATATCCGGATTTGTAAAGCATTTTATGGGCGACTCCAGCAGTCCGGCCGGGATCGGGAAGCCCAAGAGGATAAGTCGAATGAGCATCATTTGCATCCATGTCACCGGTTGCGACGGCGCAATCAATGAAAACACTTGTGCCCAGAATTTCTTTTCCGACAGTTCCCATCTCTTTTCCGATCAGGGAGATCTCATCATACCTGCGCCTCGGAATATTGTCGTGATCCAGGATCCCGCACCAGTATTCCTCTGCGCCGAAGCGGCATGTGCGCCAACGGAAATAAAGCAACCCGTCGGCCCCGCGTGCAATGGCGCTGTAAGTCAAATTCCGGATTTCGCCGGGTTCGGGATTGTCATGGAAATACGGGGCCTGTCCGCCCGGGCCGGACTGGTGTTCGGGAACTATGAAATTGCCGGAGAGTGAACGGGTGCGGTCAAGGTTGTAGGCGTTCTGCTCCGCTCTCAGGGCGGGATCATTCTGGAAGAGGGGGTATATGTCATATCCCAGGAAATCCAGATCCTTTGTGAAGGTTCCGCGATAATCTATGTGACCGAAGATGCCGTTGTGAGTCACAAACCATTTGGGATGCGAATTTCGCAGTATTTCCACCTGCTCATGCTGGAATACTGTTGCAATGTAGCTGATATAGCGGAAATAATCCAGTTCTGCCGCCGGATTGCAGTATGCGGGCTTATTGCGCCTGGGAGTTTCTATTTCATCGAATGAACTGTAGGTCAGCGCCCAGAAGGCATTGCCCCATGATTTGTTAAGGAGCGCAATATCGCACTTGTATTTCCAGCTCAGGAATTTCCGGAATTCAATCTGGCAGCTTCCGCAGTGGCACTCGGAGAAATGGCAGTTTATCTCATTGTCGGTCTGCCAGCCGGCCACATATGGGTTGTCCTTGAAATGCTCCGCCATCTTCTGCGTGATTATCCAGGAGAATTTGCGGAAATTCCCGTTGCTGTGGCAGCAGTGCTGGCGTGAACCGTGCTGCATTGGAACGCAGTTTTCGTTCACCCTTAGAGTGTCGGGATATAAAAGGGAAACCCATCTCGGCGGGGCCGCTGTCGGAGTGCATAACATGGTCATAACGCCTTTTTTGCCGAGTCGCTCGATAATCTCGTCGAAGAAGGAGAAATCGTAAATTCCCTCTTTCGGCTCCATCAGGTCCCACGCGAATTCAGCCATCCTCACAATGTTGAATCCGGCTGCGGCCATGCGCTCGGGATCTTTTTCACGGGTCTCCCTGTCCCAATGTTCCGGATAGTATGGGGCGCCGAACCAGAAACGGTCTACTTTTGCGGGGCGAAGATGTGATATCTTCGCGTTTCCAAGCGGTTTCAATTCATAATCATTCATGTTCCATTCCTTTCCATGTCGCTGATTTATAGTCTCTTATAAAGTTAAATATTGTGTTTCCAACGCAAGACTTATTCCTGCGCGAAGCACATTCCTTATTTTCCTTAATTTGGTTCCGGCACTGCCGGGTTAGGAGGTGCGGATGTGGTAACTTTGTATTGAAATTTGAATTTTCAACAGCGAAATGGTTTATTGTCCGCCTTAGTTCTTTTTTTTATATGAGCAATATTCTCAATCAGGGGAGTTTAACATGCCGGCATTCGCTATTTTCATGATATCCATACTCAGCGCTCTGATAGGAGCGGGAATTGCGTGGGGCTTCTTCAGGCTGAAAAACCAGCATCTTGTTTCACAGGCGCAGTCGGAATCCGGCAGAGATCTTGTCGCCATGGAGGAAAGACTAAAAGCCGCCGAAAATCTGAATGTCGGCTTCAGGCGCGAGTTGGAGAAGGCGGATCAGATCCGCGACGAACTTGAAAACCGGAAGATCCAGCTCGAAAAGAGCATTTCCACGCTGGAGACGACAGTACAGAAAGATCGTCAACAGACCGAGGAGAAGATAAAACTGCTCAACGAGGCGAAAGAACGCCTTACCGCTGAATTCAAAAATCTCGCAAATGAGATTTTCGACGATAAAAGCAAGAAATTCAAGGAGCAGAACAAGGAGGGGCTGGATTCACTCCTCAAACCTCTGGGCGAAAAGATAAAGGACTTCGAGAAAAAAGTTTCAGACTCATACGGGCAAGAGGCGAAGGAACGGCATGCGCTAAAGGGCGAGATAGAAAAACTCTGCGTCCGCAACGACCAGATGAGCGAAGCCGCAAACAAACTCACCAGTGCCCTGAAAGGCGAATCAAAGGTGCAGGGCAACTGGGGTGAGCTCATTCTCGAACGGCTCCTTGAAGATTCCGGTCTCAAAAAGGGCTCCGAATTCGAGGTTCAGGAAA
>JBAZRS010000551.1:0-3963 GCA_041662825.1 Victivallales bacterium
CGTCGTCTGGACATATCACAGGGTTCTTCCCGAAGCATCTTCGGGCGCAGTCCGCGCCGAGATCTTCGAGAAGCAGCTTGAGAGTCTCGTGAAAGCCGGTTACAAATTTATCGGAACCTCGGAACTCGCGCCGTTTCTAAGGGTAAAGCTTCCGCATGCGGAAAAGTGCACGATGCTCACTTTTGACGACGGCTGGGCCGACAATCTCATATGGGCGACCCCGATACTCAAAAAATATTCGGCAAAAGCCGTGCTTGCCCTGAACACGGGATTTATAAACAGTAATTCCGGCGAAATCCGCAATTCCGGAAATTATAAGGTAGTAAATTCAAAAGATGCCCTCAAAGCCGCAGCATCCGGCAAAGATTACTCCTCGTTCCTCACATGGAACGAAGTTCTTGAAATGAAAAATTCAGGTGTCTGGGAAATACAGGCCCATGGCAATTCCCATCTCGGCTGCTACGGCAGCCTTGCCGACATACGCGGCTTCTATCCGGACAAACACCACTGGACCATGGAATTCGCGCTTGGAGAACCACCTTTTCCCGGCGCCCCCAGATCTACGTTCAGGAGTATACTTTCCGATAGAAAGACGGCCTTGACCGATGACTTTAAAAACGCGCTGCGCCAGGCAAAAAGTGACAAGGAAAGAAGAAAGCTCTGCGAGAATCACAGTTCACCCCTGAAATCCATTGAGACTCCGGAGGAATTCGAAAAACGTGTCAGCGACGATTTTACATCATGCAGGAATAACATCAGAGAACATCTGGGGGTGGCCCCGGACTGTCTTTTCTGGCCCTGGGGGCATTATACCGATACAGGCATCAGAATTGCCAGGAAATGCGGTTTCAGGATGCTGTTCACAATGGATAAGGATTCGGTCACGGAAAAAACCCCCATGGATAAGATCCCGCGCATTGCAGCTCCCGCAAATATCGAGGATTTCAACAGGCAGGTGATGATCTATTCAAACCCCCTCTTGAGAAGTTTCCGGATGATGCTCCCGTAAATCTTTATTTTTCCAGCGGCTGGAAAAATATACAACATTATAACCATGCAAGGCGACAATATATGTTTAAAGATATCATAATCAAAGGTGCGAGACAGCACAACCTCAAGGGGATAAACGTAACCATTCCCAGACACAAGCTTGTTGTCATAACAGGTCTCAGCGGCTCAGGCAAATCATCCCTCGCATTCGATACGCTCTATGCGGAGGGCCAACGCCGCTACGTCGAAAGCCTCTCCTCATATGCAAGACAGTTCCTCGACCAGATGCAGAAACCCGATGTGGAACACATAGAGGGGCTTTCCCCGGCAATCGCAATCGAACAACGGACAGCCGGAAGCAATCCTCGTTCCACAGTCGCCACCACCACCGAAATCTACGATTACCTCCGCCTGCTATACGCCCATATCGGCAAACCGCACTGCCCCAAATGCGGTGTCGCCATAAAAGGCCAGAGCGCGGAGGCGATCTGCGAGAAGCTACTGAATCTTCCTCCCGGCAGGAAGATGATGATTCTCGCCCCGTATGTCAGCGGCCGGAAAGGCGAACAGAAGGACATAATCGAAAAACTGAAACGCGACGGGTTCGTAAGGGCCAGGATCGATGGCGAAATCTACGAACTTGACGGAAAGCTCCCGAAACTCGAAAAGAACATCCGCCACAGCATAGACGCGGTTGTCGACCGTCTCGTAACCGGAAAAACCGAATCGTCCCGCCTCAACGACTCCGTCGAACTGGCACTCAGATGCGGCGAAGGCATCATCGCCCTCCTCCTTGAAAATCAAGACGACAAGAAAAACCCGTGGACGGAAGAGCAGATCAGCGAGCAGCTTGCATGCGTCAAATGCGGAATCAGTTTCGGACAGCTTGCACCGCGCAATTTCTCCTTCAACAGCCCCTACGGCGCATGCCCGGTCTGCAATGGCCTAGGCACAATGCTTGTATTCGCCCCGGAACTCGTCATCCCGGATCCCGAGAAACCGATAAAGAGAGGTGCAATTCCTGCCTGGCGCAGAGGGCCGCGCCGCCTGCTGATTTACTATAACCACCTTCTGCGTTGTATTGCCGAACACTATAATTTCCCAGACATGACAAGCGTCCCGTTCAAGGATATTCCCAAGAAGATCCAGGATACGCTCATCTTCGGCAGCGGTGACGAGATAATCAGCTTCGACTACTGGCGTTCAGGCAAAATGCACAAACTCGACAAACCTTTCGAAGGCATCCTTAACAACCTTCAGCGCCGCTATCTTGAAACAGAAAGCGAAGCCGTACGCGAACGCCTCAAAAACTATATGCGCCGCATGAAATGCACGACCTGCATCGGGAACCGGCTAAAACCGGAGAGCCTCGCCGTCAAAGTCGGCAACCTCGGGATTCACCAGTACAATGAACTCACAGTTGCGGAAGCCGATATGTTTTTCGAGAAACTGAAGCTCACTGACGAGGAAAAAACCATCGCCCACGAGGTGGTTCGCGAAATTCGCAGCCGACTCGCTTTCCTGAAGGATGTCGGACTCTCATACCTGACTCTCAACCGCGAGAGCGGAACCCTTTCCGGCGGTGAGGCGCAGCGAATCCGGCTCGCAACTCAGATCGGCAGCGGCCTTACCGGCGTCCTCTACATCCTCGACGAACCCAGCATCGGACTGCACCAGAAGGACAATGTCAAACTCCTGAACACCCTCGAAAAACTGCGCGACACGGGAAACACCGTCATCGTCGTCGAACATGACCTCGATACCGTCAGGCGAGCCGATTATGTGATCGACCTCGGCCCGGGTGCCGGAAGACTTGGCGGTGAAGTAGTCGCCGCGGGAACCCCTGCGGAAATAGAAAAAACAAAAACCTCCATCACCGGACAATATCTTTCAGGCGCAAAATCCATTCCACTTCCTAAAAAAAGGAACAAAGGCAACGGCACATTCCTGTCAATAGAAGGTGCCGAACACAACAACCTGAAAAAGATAAACGTGAAGATCCCGCTCGGGACATTCTGCTGCGTCACTGGCGTTTCCGGCTCCGGGAAAAGCAGTCTTATCGACGATACGCTCCGTGTCGCGATCGACCGCCACTTCGACATCGGAACAGACATGCCCGGAAAACACAAGCGCATCACCGGCCTCGACAACATCGGCAAGGCGATTGTCATTGATCAGAGCCCGATCGGGCGGACACCGCGTTCAAATCCGGCGACATACACCGATGCATTCGGCATTATCCGCGATCTGTACTCCAGGCTTCCAGAATCGAAAATGCGCGGCTACAAGTCGGGCAGGTTCAGTTTCAACGTCAAAGGCGGGCGCTGCGAGGAATGCAAAGGCGACGGCGTGAAGAAAATAGAGATGCAGTTCCTGCCCGAAGTTTATGTGACATGCGCCGCCTGCAAAGGCAGGCGCTTCAACAGGGAGACGCTCAGTGTCCTTTTCAAAGGCAGAAGCATTGCCGATGTTCTTGAAATGACCGTCACAGACGCAAGCGAATTCTTTTCGGCAATCCCGAAACTCCACCGCAAACTCAGGACGCTGGAAGAAGTCGGACTGGGCTACATTCATCTCGGACAACCCGCCACCACCCTTTCAGGCGGCGAAGCGCAGCGGGTAAAACTCTCATCGGAACTCGCGAGGATTCCGCGCGGGCACACTCTCTATATCCTGGATGAGCCGACAACAGGTCTCCACATCGCAGATGTCGACAAGCTTCTCGAAGTTCTGATGCGCCTCCGCGACCACGGGAACACAGTTCTGGTAGTAGAACACAACCTGGAATTGATAAAAACCGCAGACCACATAATAGATCTCGGCCCCGACGGCGGCGACAAGGGCGGCCAGCTGATAGCGGAAGGCACCCCGGAGCAGGTTGCGAAAAATCCCAATTCCTACACTGGCCAGTTCCTGGTCGATTCCCTGAAAGGCCTTAGCAGGTAAGGGAAACGATTCGGAGAAACGGCGAGA
>JBAZRS010000552.1:0-3960 GCA_041662825.1 Victivallales bacterium
AGCTTATGGGCTGCGAGTTTCGCCTTTTCCCCCATCTCGAAAAGGGTGTTTCTTATCTCGTCTTCAGTGTATTTGTTTTTCATTGCCTTGTCCTGCATTTAGATTTTCTGATCCGATATATTTTTTTCTGTTTCAGAAAAAAATCAGCATAACACAAGATTATTCCTGTGTACGATCTCCTCGTCGCCGTCATATCCGAGAATGGAACTTATTTCAGCGCTTTTCCTGCCTAGGATTTCCTCGATCTCCCTGTTGCTGTAATTCGACAGGCCTTTTGCAATCGTGGTGCCGCCCTTGTCGCAGATGGTAACCGCATCCCCGCGGCTGAAGGTGCCGTCCGTACCGGTAATACCGGATGGGAGAAGGCTTTTGCCCTTCTGCGAAAGGGCCCTTGCGGCACCGTCGTCGACAATGATTATACCGGAAGATTTGGAGAAGAACGACAACCAGCGTTTTTTCGAATCCATCTGTTTCTCCGATGCAGGCATGAACAGCGTCCCCACATCCTCGGCATTTATTATCTTGATGAGGATTTCAGGATCCCTGCCGTCGGCGATCCAAAGGTATTCGCCGGATTTTGTCACAGTCTCTGCGGCGTTCAGTTTTGAGGACATGCCCCCCACCGAGAAGGAGCTGTCATCCGTGCCCGTCGCCATTTTCTTTATTTCTTCCGAAAGATTTGGGACCACGGATATCCTCTTGTCGAGTTTCCCTTCTTTTAAGGAATGGAGTCCGTCAACCATCGTAAGCAGGACTGTGAGTTCAGAACGCGTCATTGTGGCGATGAGGGAGGCGAGCCTGTCGTTGTCGCCGAATTTCAGTTCGTCCACCGAGACGGAGTCGTTCTCATTGATGATGGGGAGGATGTTCTCGTTCCAGAGAGAGTATATGCAGTTGAGGACGTTCAGGTGCCGTTCCCGGTCCTGAATGTCGGCTGCAGTGAGCAGGAGCTGTGCGGCATGGAATCCGAACTTCCTGCATTCAGCCTCATAAAGCGACATCAGTTTGCTCTGTCCGACAGCGGCAAGAGCCTGTATTTCCGAAAGTTTTTTCGGCCTTACAGTCATCCCGAGGGTTTTCATCCCGAGTCCGACCGCGCCTGACGACACGAGAAGCACACTGTATTTCTTCTCCCTGAGCATCGCTATCTGGGAGATCAGAACCGCTATCCGCGCAGTGTCGGTGAGCAGCCGTGTGCCGACCTTGACGATAATCCTTGACGCTTTTTTTACGGCTTTCTGTCTTGATGCAATATTCATTGTTTCCCCAAAGTTACTTTAAACGCTAAACATACATGATATTGAATGTGAAATCAAAAACATAAACGGTGAATGATTTTAGATAATTCACCCTGAGATATTATTATTGTTTGTTAATTGCCCCTCACATGCTATTATTTGTTAGAGTATGAATAACAGGTTTCTGATTTGTTGGTAGTTAAGCCCGCAAGGGCTGTTCTTGAGTAATGCGGGCATTCATGCCTGCAATTTTAATACAGTCTTCCGCCTTCGCAAAGAAGCTATGGCGTGATAAAAGAAGCCTGTTTCACTTGAAGAACATGCCTTGCGGCATTGACTACGAACAGATACTTGATACCTGGGAAACTGTTGGAACGAAATATTGTTGGAGTTCACAACTTCAGTTGTGTCTTAAAATCGGCAATCATCAATCGGAAATCGAAAATCTCCCCATGGAAGCAATCGAAAAATTAAAGGTGCTGTCTGAGGATTCTCAGTACGATCTCGCCTGCGCCTGCGGAACCCGCGGCGACGACAGGCGTCACCGCGGCGAGGACGGGAAGTGGCTCTATCCCGTGGCTCTGCCCCAGGGCGGTTATTCCGTCATGCTCAAGACCCTCCTTTCCAACGCCTGTTCCAACGACTGCAAATACTGTCCGCTCAGGCAAGATTCGAATATCCGCAGATGCTCCCTTCAGCCCGACGAGATCGCAAAAGTCTTCATGGGGTACCTGGAGAAAAAGAAAGTTTTCGGGCTCTTCCTCAGTTCGGGAGTGATTGACAATCCCGACTTTACCATGCAGAGGTTGAACGACACCGCCAGGGTCATCCGCAGGAAATACGGATTCAGGGGATACATCCACCTTAAAATCATACCTGGCGCATCTGACGCCGCAGTCGAGGAGGCCGTTTCCATAGCCAGCGCTGTCTCCCTCAACATTGAAACTCCTGGCGAAAAACACTTCAAACTCCTGTCCGAGAAAAAGAATTATATGAACGATATAATCCGCCCCATAAAACTCATGAGCAAACTGACTGAGAAGGGGCAGAGATTTCATCGCGTGAAATGCACGACCCAGTTTATTGTCGGCGCCTCGGATGAGAAAGACAACGAGATCGTCGAATACATGGACGGGCTTTACGACAGGCTCAAGTTCGACAGGGTCTATTTTTCGGCCTATCAGCAGGGGCTGGGACATCCGGATATTCCGGGTGAGAAAAAGGAGCTCTTCCGCAGCGATGAAGTGTTTGTGCGCGAACACCGCCTTTATCAGGTGGACTTCCTCCTCAGGAAATACGGGTTCCAGAAGACGGACATAGTGTACGACGGTTCCGGGAATCTGAGCCTGGACAAGGATCCCAAGGAGCTCTGGGCGGAACGGCATCCCGAATATTTCCCGGTGAAGTTAAACAGCGCCGACCGTGAATCGCTCCTCCGTGTCCCGGGCCTGGGCCCCGAGAGGGTCTCGAATATCCTGAAAATCAGGAAGGATTCAAGGATAAGGGATTTGCTGACGCTGAAAATCAAAGGGAAGACTCTCGCCAAATCCAGCCGTTTTGTGTCTTTCGAGTAGGAATGCGCAGGACAATAATAACTACAGTTTTGCTTTCAGTGCGTTTGCGACTTCCGCATCGGTGAGTTTGAAGATCAGGATTGAGTAGCCGATGTTGTCGTCGGGTTTGCGTGTCTCAAGATATTTTGCGAGTTTCGCAAATCTGAGGAGCTGATATAGGCGATAACGGCCAACCCAGTATTGATTTCCCTTCACGGACATGAATTCATTGAATTTCTGCTGATTCTCCATGGATTTGAAGAAATCTTTCATTTCAGCGCCCAGCTGCCTATAGAGGTTTTCGTCGATATTCAGGCTTTCAGGATCCTCGGGATTGAGGAGTTCAGGCATGTAAAGCAGCGGAAGCATCGTGGCGCTGATGCAGTAGACACCGCCCCTGAGTTCGAAGGGGACTTCGCCCTCCTGACCGTAGTAGCTCGGAAGTTTTTTAACACCGGGTGCATAATGGTCGATGCTGGCGATTCCGAAATAAGAGACATAAACATCGGTTTTTCTCTGATTTAGGAGGCTGTTGTTTTTCAGCCATCTGCCGAGCCCCTTAAGATCCTGGCCCCAGTCGAGAGAACTGTCGACCATGTGCCTATATGCAGATTTGGGGCCGCCGGTTATCTGGTTGAAATAGGCCAGGTAGTGCGGCCAGATGCTCAATGACTCTGCAATAAACCATAAAAGTAAAAATCCTGCGGTGAATTTCAGATATCCGGAAGCTTTTTTCAGGAGAGCGAATCCACCGCCTGCCAATATGTAGGCGGCGGGATAAAGCACAAGGACATGGCGGTGCCCGATATTCATGTTGCTTGTCACTGCGAATATCCCGTAAACAGAAATCAGCGTTATCAGGGGAGTATACGGATAAAGTTTTTTCATGGCCGATTCAGACGGCGGCTTCCGGATTTTATTTAGCGCGAGAATGAAGATGATCAGGAAGATCCCGATAAGTGGCAAGGGGGTTTTCACAAGGCAGGCATAGGGGAAGAAATACCAGAACCCGGTGAGCCTGTATTCGCCGTTGAGATAGCTGTATCGGAATGCCGATTTTTTCAGGACGAACTGAAAACCGAAGAGATAGGCTTCAGGGAGAAGGCGGTGCTTTCTCGAAAAAGCAATGACTTTCCTGGGCAGGCCTGTGTCGCTGGAGATTTCCTGCC
>JBAZRS010000553.1:0-3958 GCA_041662825.1 Victivallales bacterium
GCTTAGCAACTTCTTTTAAAGATCATGTCCGGCATACGACAAGTCAAAGCTTTTGTTGCAGAGCGGGAAGTCGGAAATTGCCGTTTTGCGCAAAGCCAGACTCAACCCGTACCAGTTATTAAAAGACGGATCCTTGATTTTATACTGGGCAATCCCGCCCTTTTCATCAGTAACGGCTATATGGACAACCTCGCCTCTCCAGCCTTCAGTTATTGAAATAACCCCGGAACCCGGTTCAGTATCGCCTTTGCTCACTCTGATTTCACCTTCGGGGATGTTATCAATCTGTTCAAATATAAAGCGGAGCGACTCATCAATCTCAAATGCGCGCAAACGGGCTCGCGCGAAGACATCGCCGGTAGATAACGTCACATGCGAAACGGGAAAGTAACGGTAAGCGCCATAGGGGTAATTGATGCGCGCATCCAGCTCGATACCGCATGAACGCGCCGCCAAGCCGACCAGTCCTATCTTTATAGCTGAATCTCTGGTAACCGTACCTGTTTTCTCGAATCGCACCAGGGCACCGGTGGAATTGAACATGAAATCGTTTATGGCGGCCACATCATTTCTTATGGTGAGCAGTTTTCTTATTACCTTATTGAGATTCTCATCATCAAAATCAAAACGCACACCGCCGTAAACAAACAATCCGCGGCCGAATCTGGATCCGCACAGATCCGCCAGGCTGTTGATGGCGAGTGTCCGCAATCTGCCGTAGGAAGAAGCTGCAATGGCCAGGCCGATGTCATTGGCCACGCCGCCAAGGCCGGCTAAATGCATGGCTATCCTTTCAAGTTCCTCGGCGATGGAGCGAATGACTTGAGCGCGCAGGCCTATCTGGGTGTTTGAGAGGGCCTCAACGGCACTGCAATGGGCGTGCGCATGAGCGATCACAGTATCTCCTGCGATTGATTCGGCAAGCATGATCCTCCGGTTCTGAGCCGCTTCCAAAAACAGCGTTTCAACACCTCGATGCTGATAACCCAGATTTATCTCAAGATTGTATACCAGCTCCCCGTGGCACTGAAACCTGAAATGCCCCGGTTCAATCACTCCGGCGTGAATCGGCCCTACGGCTACTTCATGGACTTCATCTCCTTCAAGCCTGTAGAACTGATACGGCTTGTTTCCCGATATCACATTCTGTCTTCTCACGGGACGAAGCCGGGGATGGTTGACCGGGGTGTAACCGTAATTTTCAGCCAGCTCGCATTCGAAATATTCAGTCTGAGGATACAAAGCCGCAAAACTCTCGAACTCCATCTTGTCTTCAGGAAACTCTCCGCCGGCAATGCATAGCTGGGATGAACCGGAATCTGCCAGCACCGCAATGATTTTGCACGGATTGTTCCTGTCCGGAGGCAGGAGCCCTATCATCCTGAAGCCGTTTGACAGATGCTCCGAAACGGCGGCTGAAAAACCATCCTTGTCTGAATAAACGATTTCATCCAGACGGAAGCACTGATTGTTTTGTATCTGCAGCGAGCTCATAGCTTAATCCCGAAATCCTTTGAAATGCTTAAGACGTGATCGCGCAAAACATCCGGCGACATGACTGCGATGAGTATGGCCAGGATCAGCAGCACGACTGATGCGAAATGGGTGACATCAAAACGTTCCGGCTCTTTCAGTGCTGCGCCATGGGCGTCTTCCCTGTAGAGCATCTGGAACAGGGCCCGCCCCATGTTGATGAAGATGAATAGCATAAGGAACATGGTGACGGCCAGCACCCATGGTTTGCCGGAGAACAGCATGCCTTCGAAAATCATGAGTTCGCTGAAGAATATGCCGAACGGCGGAATTGCGGATATCGCGAAAAACGCCAGTAGCAGGAGCCATCCGGTCCACGGCATGAACTTTATCACGGAACTCACCCCTGCGATTTCCCTGGTCTTATATTCGCGGTGCACATTGCCTGCAATGAAAAACAGGACCACCTTGCAGAGAGAGTTATAGACGATGTGGTATATTGCGCCGACAAAGGCGAGCCCGCCGATTCCGACCGCCAGCGTTATAATGCCCAGATGCTCGACGCTTGAGTATGCGAGCATGCGCTTGTAATTCTTCACCTTGAACATGAAGACGAATGCCACGAAAAGCGAGAACATCCCGCCGATGACCAATATTGTTTTCGCAAATCCGTGGATTGACGACGGGGTGACTATCTGGAAAATACGCATGACTCCGAGCAGCGCCGTTATGCGCAGGGAGCCCGCCATAAGAGCGGCAACAGGGCTCGGGGAGTTGCTTGTGGCGTCTACGTCGGCGGAGTGCATGGGTGCAATGCCCACCTTTGTGCTCATTCCCACAAAGATGAAGATAAAACTCGCCTTAAGCCAGACGGGATTCAGGAGGGCCGCGTTTTTCGCAAATTCGGAAAAGAAAAGCTGCCGGCCCTCAAGCACTGTCCCGTTGGCCGAAAGCGTGAGGAACAGGATTCCGATAAAGGCGAATGCGATTCCCAGTGAAACCAGGAAAAGGTATTTCCACATCGCCTCCAGGGCCTCCTCGTTGCGGTAGTAGTAGATCAGCGGGGCCACGCTCAAGGTAGTGGCTTCCGAGGCGACCCAGTACATGCCGAAATTGCTGCTCAGGATCGCGGCGGTATTGGCGGACAGATAGAAGTTGAGCAGCAGGAAATAATGTTTTTTGCCGGAGGCCGATCCGGAAGTCGCGGATTTCCTGAGGTAGGCCAGGGAAACCAGGACGACCCAGAAATAAACATTGGACAGGACCAGCAGGAACAACTGGCTCAGGGAATCAGCACTGAACAGGACGGATACGTCAGGCTGGAGCCAGCCCATGAACAGAGTGAGGGAGAACACGAGGTGAAATACGCTTACAGAAAGCGTAAGGTAGTATTGCGCACGAAAACTTTTGGCGAAAAAGCACGCGGCCGCTGATATCAATGGCGTTAAAATGACTAGTGGAATCAGCATCAGTCTTTCAGCCTCCTTAATGAGGACACATCAAATCCTGAAAGTGTTGAACTGATTTTGTTCAACGCGATACCCATCAGGAAAACAACCACGAAAACATCAAGCAGAGAACCGAGCTCAATCATCATCGGGAGCTTGGAGGCGATGGTGGAACCGAAGAGGAATATGCCGTTTTCCAGCACCAGAAATCCCGCCACATGTACTATCAGTTTCCTCCTGAATACTATCACGTAAATCCCCACGGCCACCGCTGAAAAACCGCTGGCGAAAGGGATGGTCTCGATGCCGGTGCTTTTGGACAGGATGTTTGTGGCGACAAATATCACGGTCATCGTGAAAATCACAAGGAGCAGGAATGAGAACTGCTGTATTGTCGGTTCGATTGTCCTTTTCACATCAAGGTCGAGAAGTATCTTGTTGATATACCTCGGAATCAGGATGACTTTGACGGTGAAGAGTGTCGCCGGCAGTATCAGGGCGATGAAGGAAAACTGGTCAAGCAGCGGAAAGAGAAGCAGTACGGTCAGTATGACGCCCTGGATCTGCAGGACTGTGACATATGTTTTCACCCGCGATGTTACCGACAGGTAAAACAGTGACAGACAAAAGATTATGCTCAGGACATTCTGCATGGCGTCTTTCTATTTTGTAAATGTGTAAATCAACAGGTTCAACACCCCTATTGCCGTGGCAAAAAGGAGGTAATGCGGAACATTCTTCAGTTTGAACCGGGACGTCACCGTTTCAACCGCGGCTAGAGCCGTGGCCAAAGCAGTTACAACTATGAGGAAAATAATGATTGCGACATAATGGTTCTGTACCGCCAGGGGATTGAACAGCGAAGCTTCGAGCATGGCGTAGATGAACAGCTTGACATAGCTGGAATATTGATAGAGGAATAAATCCACCCCGGAATTATCCAGAATCATGACTTCGTGAATCATCGTAAGCTCCAGATGTGTGTTCGGATCATCAACCGGCATGCGTGAGCATTCAGTAACCGCCAGAATCAGAAC
>JBAZRS010000554.1:0-3953 GCA_041662825.1 Victivallales bacterium
CGCCCGCACAGGCACACTGACAGTCGCCGGCCAGACTTTTACGGTCACACAGGTGGGCGCAGGGTGTGTATATGCCATAAATCCTATCAGCACCAGGGTCTCAGCGCGAGGCAGCGAAGGATCTGTAGCTGTTAACACAACTCCGGGCTGCCGTTGGACTGCCAAGAGTAATGTGGATTGGATAAGTATCCGTTCCGGATTCACAGGCAACGGCAAAGGATCAGTCAGTTACCAGGTCAGGAGAAATGAAAGCAGCCGCTCGCGTACCGGGACAATGACAATTGCCGGATTGACATTCACCGTGTCTCAGTCAAGCAGCGCAAATCGTGAAGGGAGCAGCCTTGGAATAGGAAGCGAATTCGGCACGGTTGCGCTGAACAGCAAATCAGACAGGCAGCTTCTGTCCGCAGAGCTTATCGTCCAGAATGACGGGAAGTCCACAGTATCGAAGGTGCAGCCTGCTGTTTATCTGTCAGACAACGGCATTAAAGACTCATCCGACACATTGCTGTGGACACGGCTCTTGCAGGAACTGCCGCCGGGAGAAAGTACGGTAAAGAAATTCAGGTTAACATTGCCGGATGGTGTAAACGGCAAAGGCAAATATCTTGTGGCGGTAAATAACGGAGGCTCTGAAAAGGATACCGTTGTCTACGGCCCCATCGAGTGATGAAAATAATATGGAAAGGAATTCCAAAGTGGTCTGGTGTCGGGCAAGAGTGGATTTCCATTTCCTGTCTTGAATACTGACACCTGAACACTGACACCAAGTTGCGGCCTTTGGTCGCCTAATTTAAGACCGGGTTTCCTATGTGACCCCTTCCCCCCCCCAAATGGGTTGATGTCAAACAGGGATTCCCGGCCTTTTGTTTGCATTGATGATTCTATTAACTGGTATTCTCCTGCATGCTTTCACTCCCAGACCCGGTTTACAGGGTTATCTACTATACGCATTTTTTACAACCTCCATGCATGAATTCCCGAGTTTCTCATTCTTCATCCCGGAAGGATGAAAGATAGTAGCCGGGGGTTGAGCCTTGCGATACCCCCGGATCAAGGGGAAAAACAAATTGCACCCTGAAGGGGTGCCAGAATCATACGTTCTAATAATCAATATGATGATGAATACTGTAATATGTTGAACCCATCTATGCTCCGCCAGTTTCTGGCACCCCTCCAGGGTGCGATTTAATTTTATTCTCCATCCGGAGGTCTGCGCGATGCTCCAACCTCCGGCTACTATCTGACAACCCTTCAGGTTGTAAACAAACACGGGCTCAAAATCAACCGCTCGATAAAAATGCGTATACTAGACAGGTTTACAGGGTAGGGTTATTACTCATGTCAAAGTAGGGTTTTACCCCATTACAAATTAACGGTTTGGATACACCTTTTGATTCAGCATGAATTCATATCCCGAGAAATAACGATGGCATGGGCGCTCTGTTTAAGAAACTATGCATGAACTGCGGAATTCGATATTTATCAAGGGGGCTGTGATTGATCTTTAAAAATACAACATTCGTTATTTAAAATTAACAAAGATTGGACTATAAGATTTTATTCTGGAGGTGATTATGAATCAGATAATTAGCTGGTTAATGGATGTGGAAACAGCAGCGCACGTTTTATATTATGAAGGAGCCAATTATTTTAAAGAGGATGCTAAATTTTCTGAATTCCTATTGGAAATGTCGGAAGATGAGGCTTTCCATTACCAAACCATAAAAAACATAAATGATCTGATTACAAGTAGCGGGATCAAGTACATTTCAGGCGTTAAAATAGACGATAATATTAAGACCAGGGTTCTAAACCCCTTGAAATTCAAATTGGAACTACTCCATAAGAAGACATTAACCAAGCATGATATGTATGGATGCCTGATTTCAACAGAGTTTTCAGAATGGAATGATATCTTTATTTATGTCATCAACTCAGTAATAAAGCAGAAAATCGCACTGCAAATAATTCCGGCTAAAATACAGAAGCATCTGGTTAAATTGGAACATTTCTTCAAATCAGACGATAATCTGAAAGGTTATTATCATGAATTGCTCAATATACCGAAATTCTGGAATTACAGGATATTGGTGGTCGAAGATGATAAAACGATAAGTGCCTTATTGCGGTCCGTACTGGGAATAAAATATCCCATGATAGACGTGGCGGAAAACGGCGAGGAAGCTTACAAGTTGTTTGAGAATAATTATTACGATGCCATAATCTGTGACATCGATATGCCGATTATGACAGGAATAGAATTCTACAATAAAATCAAACCGATGAAATGCTTTGACAATGATTCTTTTATTTTTCTAACCGGTGGAGTACATGATTCATTTTTTGAAGAAAACAAGTTAAAACATGTGTCAAAGCCCTTCTCACTTCAAAACCTACTGGACGAAGTAGAAAAAATACTGATTTAATTTCCCTGACCGGCGATGGAGCCTCAATAATTAAAGGGTGAAAATGAATTGGACTAAACTGAAATTCTCAGCTAAGCTATTATTAATCAATGCCGTTTGGATTTTATGTCTCTTGACAGTTGCAAGTTTTAAGGAAAACACAGGAAAGGATACGAGCATGGCATTCACACTTCAAGTCGGGGCAAAGGCGCCGGCTTTCAGAGTTCAGGCGACTGACGGGAAAACCTACAGTCTTGCGGATTTCGCAAAAACCAAGGTCCTTGTCGTTTTCTTCACTTGCAACCACTGCCCCTATGTAATCGGCTCCGACGAGGTCACCAGGAGGACAGTTGAGCGTTTCAAGGACAGGGGCGTGTCTTTCATCGGCATAAATTCCAACAGCGAGAAAACCCATGCGGAAGACGATTTCGCACACATGGTTGAACGGATGAA
Organism: Victivallales bacterium; assembly: GCA_041662825.1. GTDB lineage: Bacteria > Verrucomicrobiota > Lentisphaeria > Victivallales > GWF2-50-93 > GWF2-50-93. The sequence goes on from JBAZRS010000554.1 coordinate 2,862, forward strand.
GGAACAAAAATTCCCCTGGGTTTACGCCAGGGACAAATCCCAGGAAACCGCTAAAGCCTACGGCGCCCTCAGGACTCCCCACTTTTACGTTTTCGACGAAGAGCGCAGGCTCATATACACGGGGCGCGGAGTTGACAATCCGCGCGATACTTCCAAGATGAAAGTCAACGATCTTGAAAGGGCTCTTGAAGAACATCTTTCCGGCAAGAAAATAAGTGTTCCCCTTACCAACCCGATCGGCTGCAATGTCAAGTGGGAGGGAAAAGACGCCCACTGGATGCCCCCGGAAGCCTGCGATCTGGTGTTCCCCGATAAAAAACAGTGACCAGGTTGCCTAGCGTTCGACCTAATCTCATGGACACGCCGTCGCTTGTACTTATACATCCCTTGCGCTACCACGCCTGCTTTGTGTTTCTTCTATGTTAATTCCCGCAAAATCAGCCGATGATATTTATCTCCCTATCATCCTTTGCCACATTGACTAATGGGAAGTTATGCCTAACTTTAATTGTGATTATTAATATCATATGATGTTTTTTCACGTAATTGTCTTTGCATAAACGAACTGGACCGAATACTTCAAACAAATAAAACAGGGAGTAAAAATCAATGAAAGCACATGACAGAACTGGCTTCAAAGGATGGGAATGCCTGCAAAGCGCTTTGTTGTTTTTCGCTTTCATTTTTGTGCTTGCCTTACCCGTTAATGCCCAGACCGGCACCGGAAGTGTATTGGGATGGAACAATTTAGGCATGCATTGCGGGGATGGTGATTTTTCGGTACTCTGTTTGCTTCCCCCCTATAACACAATCAACTCGCAGGTGATTGATGCGTCCGGTCATCTTATCACCAATCAGACAGGTGTGAGCGTAACCTATCAGGCGATTGCGGATCCTAGCGGATCCATTAACAGGACATCTGTGGGAAAGACCAATTTCTGGGATCATGTCCAACCTCTGTTTGGAGTTTCAATTAAGCCTGATGTGGGTCTGCCTGTGCCCGGTCCTAACTCCTACTCCATGCCCGGTGCCGGCAATGTTCCGCAAGCGATGTCATATGAGGCGACTTACGACTGGATGACGGCATACGGC
>JBAZRS010000555.1:0-3940 GCA_041662825.1 Victivallales bacterium
GATTTCAAACCGGAAGTCAAGGGCAGTTACAGCGGAGCGCCGGAGATAGTCGGCGTGCGGGATGCGGTGGGTTCTTCCGGACGGATGATGGTGCTGCCATTCCATCCGACTCACACCTGGCGTAACTTCAACCATTTCGCCTTCAACGACGCCATGATGATCAAGGGTGACGGCGCTCATCCGAGCGACGGGCTGAGATTGTTCATCAACGGCTGCAAGTGGCTTGCCGAACCCTCTGCCAAGGCCGGCTTTGGCGGTTACAAGCAGGCGAAGGGGAACGAAGTCCCGCCGACGGCGCCGGTTGACTGGAGTACGGCCGCTTTTCCCGGAACTTCCTGGAGCGGAATGGGGTCGTGGTGGGACGATATCAAGCAGAAGGATGTGTCGATGAACCTTGCTGTTCCGGAAGCGAAGGATTTCAAGGGGCTGGTCGGGGCGCGTACCGCTGCAAGCGACGGGCAGGGTTCTGTGGCGGACTATGTGGCCGAGGCGAAGAAGCTCGGGCTTTCCTTCATCATCTTCCTGGAAAACCTGGAAAAATGCGATGACACCCGATTTGCGAAACTCGTGGAAGACTGCAAGGCCCAGACGACCGGCAGTTTTGCGGCGATCCCCGGCTACCTCTACCGCGACCTCGGCGGTAATCTGCATTACGCCTACAACGTCACCAAACTTCCGCTGCCCGAAAATATCACGCCGGAACGCCAGGTCATGGCCCCGAATGACATCGTCGAGCAGAACGCCTGGACCAACGGGCAGGGGATTGCCGAACTTGGCAAGATGAAGCTGGATCTCTCTTTTCTACACCTCTTCACCAGCGCGGCGCCTTATGTTTACGACGGCGGCAAACTCGTCGATGACGGTTTGGCGACGTACTGCTACTCCGAAGGGCTGGGACACCAGTAATCACCGGTCAGCCTGACCATTGTGCGAAGTCCGCAGGAACTGGCCGCGACAGCCGCCGCTGCGCACTTGACTGTAATTCACGCTGAGAAACTGGACGACTGGCACGCATGCCTCGGCCGGGAAGGACAGCATCCGCACACTGTCTATCTCACAAACGGTCCGCTAATCAGACGCTGGGGCGCGCTCAATCCGCTTGGACATCCGTTCTGGCCGGGCAAGGACCGCCTGCGCATCGCCTTGGAGGCGGAGAGCCCGGTCGGACTCCGTGAAGTTAAGATCATCAACGCCAACACAGGTGATCTGTACCGCTGTTTCCAGGCAAACGGCGCGAAAACATTTTCCGTCACCGTGGACGAGAGCCACAAGAACCAGTGGTATCTTGTGCCGGTGGTGACGGATGTCGACGGCCGCACTGCGGTCGGTTCAGGACTCGCGACCTATCAGGACGGAAACCGCACCTGGATGATGAGTGACCGGCTGATGGGCATGCAGCACGGGATGGGTTGGGATGAGAAGCACAGGAAACTTATGAAATTCGGCGGCTGGATCGGCCATCCATGGACCAAGCCGTACGAGGCTCTCGGGAGTTATCCGCCCAATCCGCGCAGCAGCGAGTTGAGGATACAGGGGATCGACGGAGGCAATGTCCATTCGGCAGCCATGGATTTTAATACGGCGGTCGTCACCGATGCCGGGACTGAACCGAAAGTGCCGGCCTACCGCTTCAGGGACGCGCTTGCGGCCTTCGATTATGCCGTGATGGATTATATCGGAGACGGTCAGTTCATGGAGAGCAAGAGGGCGAAAAAACTGAGGGGAAGCTGGTGGGAGACGCCGGATGCACAGGTGCCGAACCAGATAGCCGACATCACCTCCCGGACATGGGCGGTGCGGGGCCGATATAATGCCGCTGTCTCCGTCAATGTCCATGATATCACTGTCACCTTCAAGCGTGACGCCAAACTTGACAGGGTGGTTCTGGGCGGCTTGCGCGGAGCCCGTGATGCGAGCAGTGTGCTTCTGATGCTGAAGGATCGGCAGGGCGAATTTTCCTGGCTGGTCAACCAGGGCGAGCCATTCTCCCGGCGTGGCGTGATGGAGGCGGGCGGTTACATTTATCCGGCGAATTTCCGGGGCGGGGCAGTCGGTCTGGTTAACCTCGGCCCGTTGCCGATCGACTACGATTCCGGCGGTGCGCGCACACAGCTCTATGTTGATGGCGGAAAGCGCCAGGTCAAGGCGGGCGAACAGATGAAAATCCGCTTCCTGACATTCCAGAGGCCCTGGCAGGATCAGGTCAACAACCTGTGGCTCAAACAGTTTATTGCGGACTTCGCACTTGGCGGCGGAAAGCCCGGCTATCCGTTCACATTGCAGCAGGGAAAACTGCTTTCCACCAACTACGCGCTGGACTTGCAGAGCGAAAACGGCGGCGCTGTCGTCGAGATCGGGAAGTATGCCCTTCCACACAATCTCCTGGTCAGGACTGAAGGCATTGCTGCAAACGCGGTTGCCGGACGCTATGACTTCTCGCGCAAGCAGCTGCTGACCCTTCCCGTATTCGAGAACAGCGTTGTCACCAGCGTCAACACGACGCTTGGCGACACGAAACTTTATGTCGGCGAACTCTTCCGCTGCGACAGGGAGGACGTGCTGATGTCATGTGTCCAGGACGGCGCAGACAAGCTTCTACTCGAAGTTCACAACCCGACCGCTAAGGCGCTGAAAACGAAATTGACCGCCGTCCCGGGATTCGCTCCTCTGGCAGGTCTCGACAAGACGCTTGACATTCCGCCTTTTTCCAGTATGAAGATGAATCTGCCCGCCGCCGCTGGCAGTCTCGTTGCCAAACCTTACGAAGGGGAGTGAACTCAGACGACAGTAATCAGTGATCGGTCAAAGAATACATAAGACGATTGCTGTGGAGATATGCTTGTTGTTGTTTACAGCTTTCTGTGTGTGCCGGGGCAGGCAGACGGTTGTTTCGGATTTCAAGATTTATTGATGAGTCCGATGCGGACGAATCACTTGGAGTGCGGTAATTCATTACCGCCTTGGTTCGCGAAATTTATTTCGCGGCATTAACGGGACGGAATAAATTCCGTCATTAAAGGCGGTAACAAGTTACCGCACTCCATGTGCGAATTTCGCAATTCGCAAAAGGCAGAATTCGGAAGAGTTAGGCGGAGATAACAAAGAGCGAGATTAAACTTTGTCGTGAGCTTCATTGATTTTATTTTCTCATCTTGCGTCCAAATTCGACAAAGTTCGCGACAAAGCTCACGACAAAGTATGGAGTTTTTTTGGATGACGTGGCAAACTCCAGTTCTTATTCCGCAACGCGGATGAATATTATAGCATGGGGGTTGCCCGAGGGCTACCCCATGAAATGTCATTGCAATCAGGATTATTCGCTGAAAGCGATACATAAAATCAATACAGATGGTTTATTCATCGCTTACAGCGAAAATTATTTTTGTTTGTTTCCTCATAGGGCAGCTTTGCAACCCTATGTTATGTTATTCATCGCCTTCGGCGAATAGTTGAATGTTTGGAATTCAGATTATCTTCACTTCGTAATTCGATATTCGGCTGTTCGTTATTCGATTGTTCTAAAATCCCCGGCGAAGCCGCCTAATTTAACTGTAATTTATGGAGAAAAGGATGAAGATGACAATCAGAAGATCTCTGGAAGTGACTGCGCTGCTGCTTCTCGTTTTTTCAATGTCACACTTGTCGGCTGCGGATCTCGCAGAGGCGGAGGCTGCGAAAAAAGAGGCGCAGGAAGCGGAGAAACAGAAGAGGGCGGTTCTGGAAAAAGAGTGGAATGAACGCCGGATTAAATTCTGGGATCCCATATATAAGGGCATGCTGGCTGAAGCGTCTGAAGTGAAAGTCTATAAGACTATTGAAGGGGTTGATTTGCGAATCTACATCTTCCGCCCGAAGTCTCCGGATGATCCTGCGGCGACACCGGCAATCCTTCTCTTTCACGGCGGAGGCTGGGGCAGTGGCGAACCGGACATCTGAGCCC
>JBAZRS010000556.1:0-3919 GCA_041662825.1 Victivallales bacterium
TCTCTTTGCAGGCGGAGATTACGGAGGCCACCGGATCGAAAGTCCTTTCATTCGAAGGGAAGAAGTGCGCTGTTCCTGCCGGGCGCACGACATTGCGGATTTCGCAGAAATGGGAAAATCCAATCCCTTGGGAGCTGGATGGCGGCCACCTCTATGCCGCAAAGATCAAACTGTTCCGTAACGGCGCAGAGATCGACAGCGCCCAGCCCGTCACCTTCGGATTCAGGGAATTATGGACAGACGGACGGAAACTCATGCTCAACGGACATGAAATGCACCTTCGCTTGCTCGGATGGTTTGGAGGCGGGAGCAGTCCTGTCCTGAGCTTTTACCGCCTGATGGGTTTCAATGCCGCATATATCCAGGCAAATCCTTCGATGTGGTGGAGGGACTGGAAGGAGACACCGGTCATGGACGACGGGCTTCTGGATGCCATGGACAGGTCGGGGTTTGCCGTCATGCTGCCGTCGCCAGCGATCTGCTATCTGGGGGAAAAGCTCCTCAAGGATGATTCATTGAGACACGATTTCGAACGCGAGACGGAATTGTGGATCCGGCGTTATCGCAACCACCCCAGTGTGATAGCTTGGACTGTAGGCATGAACTGCTATTGCCCAAGGGACAGCATCAGCCCGACGGGGATGGGGAGACGCATCGGGCCGGAGCGGGCGGAGCAGGGGATGCCAAAGGCAATCACCACCGCCTGCGAGATCGTCAGGAAATCAGATCCGACCCGTCTTGCCTATTCTCATGCCGATGGCGGTCTGGGCGACATCGCAACATCCAACATGTATCTGAATTTCGCGCCCCTGCAGGAACGCGAGGAATGGCCGATGAGCTGGGCGGAGAGTGGAGAGATGCCTTATCAGATGGCCGAGTTCGGTCAGCCTTACACAGCCAATTTCTGGAAACCGATAAAGGGGAAAAGCTTTCTCCCAACCGAATACTTCTCCATTTATTTCGGTGACAAGGCTTATGCGTCCGAGACGGATGCCGGATTGAAAAATCTAGTCGAATACGGTGTTAAGAACACCGGGCACGGCTCCAGGCCCGACTGGGATCTGTATCCCGTGTACTGGGATTTCCAGCGTCTGTTTGTCCGCCAGACCAACCGCGCCTTCAGAACCTGGGGAGTGAATGCAGGATGGGCGTATTGGAACTTGGACACCGGTTACGGGGACTTGCCAAGCACCAAGAAGACCGGCAGCTGGATATTCAGCCGCTATGCGAACATCAAGGAGGATTGTCTTGTGAAGCCGCCATGGGCGAACGAGAATTTCGATATCCACAGTCAGGCGAACAAACCGCTTCTCACCTATATCGCCGGACATCCAAGACATACGGACAAGACGCATCTCTACTTCGGCGCTGAGCGGGTCGAGAAAAACGTGGCCGTGGTCTGGGACGGACCCGGAACGGCAGTCCTTGAAATGAATTGGATTTTGAGAGCCTCCGACGGTTCCGTATCCGCCAAAGGGGATTTGTCTTTGAGCGCAAATACGGGCAAGATCAATCTCATGCCCATTTCATTTATCGCGCCAGCCGTCAAGGAGCGGACCGATTACGACCTTGAACTGAAGACGAAACATGGCGGCAAGGATGCCGAGGGAGACTCGTTTTCCATAACTGTCTTCCCGCGACATGCCGAACCGCTGAAGCTCCGTTCCAAGATCGCCGTATGGGATCCCGCCGGCAAATCTTCGGCATGGATCAAGGCGCTCGGAGTCCCTGTCACCGCATGGGATGCTAAAAAAGGAATCAAAGGCGTGGAAGTGCTTGTCATAGGGCGTGAGGCATTAAGGCCTGGTGAAGCGATGCCTTATTCCGCCGAAGACGTGAGGGAAGGGCTGAAGGTCATTATCCTGGAACAGTTGCCAGCAGTGTGGCGCGGACTTGGTTTCAGGACCACAGAGGCCATGCCCCGCCGCGTATATGCAGCAGATCCGTCATGTCCGGCTCTTGCGGGCTTGCGTCCGGGAGATCTTTTCGACTGGCGCGGCTCCCCGGATCTGCTCCCGGAGGGGAAGAATCAGGCCTCTGATACACGGCACGCCCCGAAATGGACAAACACGAATGCCATTGCGTCAACTGTCCCGCAGATACCGCGCAGTGTCGGATTCACCCCGATACTCGCATGCGAATTCGACATGGACTACTCTCCGCTCCTGGAATGGCGCGATGGGAAAGGCATGGTTCTTTTCTGTTCTCTCGACCTTTCCGGCCGCGTGGGATATGATCCTGCGGCCTCTTTACTCGCAAGACGCATGCTCGAATGGGTGGACTCTTCCAAACCCGCGCCTACACGCCGTGTCATTTACCGAGGCGGCCCCAAGGGACTCTCCCTTCTCGGCAAACTATGTGTCACACCGGAAGCGCAGTTCTCTCTTGACCGTCCTGCAGAGTCACTCCTTGTCATCGGTGAAGGAGGCGATGCCGTTCCGGCAACTGAGCTGAACCGTTTCATCGAGGACGGTGGTCATGTTTTTGTTCTTCCCCAGAGCACCGGGCGACTTGCGGCAATGGGATTGAAGACTTCCCGCAAGAGTCTGCAGCGCTGCCCCCCTCTATCCGCTTCTCCAGCCTTCAGAGCCGTCGGGCCAAATCTCCTGCGTTGGCGCGAGGCGGTTGAAGTTGACGCGTTTGACGCGGCTGGACAGGCGGCAGGTGCACAGGTTCTTGGCGACGGCCTGATAGCCCGCCGAACACTCGGAAAAGGAGAAATAGTATTCTCCCAACTCGAACCGTCCCTAATAGAGAATCTGCACCTTGAAGATAAGGACAAGGCGGAAGCTGTCAAGCTGAGTGTTTTCCGTCTCGAGCAGCTTGTCGCCAGGATAATGTCCAATCTCGGCGCAGCTCCGGCGAAAACGGCCGCAGCCCGTCTGTGCTGGCTTGATCTCGGTCCGCAGGTCGAATCCCTAAACCACTGGAACATCCTCGGCCCGTATTTTGTCGAACGCGAAAACGGTGAGGCTATGCTTGCGGAGAAATTCCCCGGCGAAGATATGGCGATTATAGGAGACACCAATCCCAATCCGACTTTCAAACGGACGGACGGTGGTCAGCTTGACTGGAGGCCTACAATCAAGGCTGATGAAAAGGGCCTTGTAAACCTTGGCCTGCACTACAAGCGCGACTCCCTCGTTGTCGCCTATGCCGCAACCACTGTCGAGAGCGAAACGGACCGCGAGGCGGTCCTCAGGCTCGGTGCTGACTGGCGCATGCGCGTCTGGGTCAATGGAAAAGAGGTATTCAGCACTCTGAGCGGAATGAACAAGCCGGCCGCATACAGCGTCAAGATCCAGCTTCACAAAGGTGTGAACACCGTGTCCTGCAAAATCGGCAGCGGAAGCAAGGGGTTCGGTTTTTATGCCGACATATCAAAAGCGATGCCTGCCGGTGCCGCGGCCATGGCCGATGAGCTGAAGGGGATATCCTTCTATGCCGGACGCAAGATTTCCGAGGAGTTTGATCCGTATGAATACTTCTACTGGTGACGTGTTTGAAGTTCGAAATATTGGATTTCTAATTTCGGCTGCGGACTCAGTCAAAATTAAATTAATCGTATTTCTGTTTTTCTTCCTGCTTGCGGCCTCGCAGGCGGAAGATATTGCCGCTTTGCGGCAGGACTTCGAGAACCGTCTTCCCGGCCAGACTCCGGAAGGATGGGGTAAGGCCTGGGGCAGCCCGCTGCTTGAAGATGTTTTGACCACAAGCAACATGGATGCGCTTTCCGGGAACTGCTCCCTCATGCTGGAACGCCAACGCTACGAGAAACCCGGTCAATACGGACTGTCGAGGCTGACGGCTCCAGTCAATACTGCTGCTGCGAAACTGGTCATTCCCTTTTTATTGAAAGCGCCCACCGCTTATTGCGCTTCTTTTTCCCTGCTGCTAAGGTCGACAAAAACCAGCATGA
>JBAZRS010000557.1:0-3913 GCA_041662825.1 Victivallales bacterium
GGGCGGCGGCGACCTCGCCGACATGGACATCCATGAAGCTTGCGGGGACAGGACAGAACAGCCCCACCTCTGTATTCCGGTGCAGAACCAGTTTGAGCTTTTCAGGTATCCGGATATGTTCGCGCATGATCGCCATCAACACTCCGCTGGAAGTGACATCTTCATATACGACAATGCCTTCCGGTCGCTCGGACAGCCTCCACAAAGCCTGAAAACTGTCATATCCGAACTGGGCAAATTCCACGCCCGTGTTAGCTAACGGTTTTAAGGGGCGCAGAAGCCATTCAGGCCTGAATTCCAAGCCAAGGTGTGCTGCACTTTTCTCCAACGCCATATAGAATTGTCGGTATTCGCTTTGGTTTCCGCCTGTATCCTCAGACGTCTTGGCCAACACCGAGCAAATCGCCCCAACACGATGGCAACCCTGATCTGCCAGCAGTTGCATTGCCGTCTCCGCCCATTGACTGCCGTCAAATGCTACTTTGTTACGTATATTGGCCGAAGTGAGAAAAACCGTCGGCACCACCAGTTTTTTCAGCCAAGCGAGTTCATCAAAGCCCACACCTGGAACAATCAGCACTTGGAAACGTCGTTCGGAGGCGGCACGAACCAGTTCATCCCACGGCTTGCCTTGTTCGTCGGTTGGCCGCGGATCCACCCATACCTCTTCGGAAATATTATCTAGGCCTAACTGACGATGCAATTCGTTGCACAAGCATCGTCCGAAAGCAGATGCGGGATTACGCCAGAGGTCACCACTCGCATAAATGCCGACCCGGGTCAGCCGTTCCTCGCGTTTCCTTACAAAAGTTCCCACCTGCGGCGTCCGCTCCAAAAGCCCTTCCTTGACAAGAGGTGTCAAAGCCTGCTGTACTGTCGTCACGTGTGCATCCCATTGTGAAGCCAGCTCCTGAGTTGAGGGCAAGCGGGAGCCGGCAGCCAATTTGCCGCTCAGCACCATTTTCCGCACCGCATCGGTGATCTGCATCCGCATGCTTAACTTTCGCTGCGGTTTGAACTTGTTGAGTTTTGAATTCATATGCGCCTGCTTATTTTAATTATACATATTATACATAATGCGACTAATGCGAATATTATATCAAATAAAAACCGCATGTCAAGAGGTTTGTGAAATTAAATCAAGGAAATATCCATCATATATTTCCTTTATTGGACTTAAATGGCTTCGCCGGGACTTTTTCGAAGCGAAGCGTCTTTCGGAATGCGCTGTGTCAGTAGCGCTTTCAGATATTCCAAAGCGGCGTTCAAACGCCGCACTCCAAAAGATTGCTACGCAATCATAAAGACAAAGGAAATACAATTTACTTACGATCAGGTCATAAGTTTTCCGGAACCGGGAAAATTATTTTCTCACTGGGCGGCTGGCGGGATTTTCAGTTTCTCGAGATTGGCTTTTGCCGATTTGCTTCCGTTTTTCACGGCTTTGTCAAGCCATTTTACAGCTTCTTCGGTATCCTTGTCAACACCTTCTCCCGAATAATACATCACCCCGATATTGTTCTGCGCGTCGGCATCGCCCTGTTCAGCCGCTTTCCTGTACCAGAAAAACGCCTGGTTGGGATCCTGGGGCACTCCTCGGCCCTTGTCGTATCTCGAACCGATATCGGATTGCGCCTTGGCATCACCGCGGCTTGCAGCTTTCAAATACCACATCAACGCCTGTTTGTCATCCTGCACGACGCCGCTGCCCTTCTCGTATAGCTCCGCGAGGTTTGATTGTGCCGGAGCAAAGCCCTGGTCAGCCGATTTCCTATACCATATGGCCGCCTGCTTGTAATCCTTCGCAACGCCTTTGCCTTCGGAATACATCAGACCCACCCTGTATTGCGCGTCTGCAAGTCCCTGTCCTGCAGCTTTCTTGAACCAGGAAAACGCCTTTGCCAAGTCCTTGGACGCACCCGCTCCCTCGGAGTATATCACCCCGAGATTGTATTGCGCGTCTGCATCACCCTCCTCGGCGGCCTTTTGGAACAGTGAGAAGGCCTGCTTGTGGTCCTGCTCCACGCCCAGCCCCTTGAAGTACATGATCCCGAGATTGTAATGCGCTTCGACATTTCCCCGCTCCGTCGCTTTCTTATACCATGATACCGCCTTCCTGTAATCCTGTTCCACGCCCAGGGCTTTGAAATAAATGCAGCCGAGACTGAACTGTGCGGAAGGGTGTCCCTGTTCCGCCGCTTTGCCGTACCAGAGTACCGCATTTTCCATGCTCTTCTCCACTCCCAGTCCTTTGAAGTACATGTGTCCCATATTGTATTGGGATTGGGAATCACCCTGGTCTGCGGCTTTTTGGAACCATGAGAATGCCTGCCTGTAGTCCTGTTCCACGCCCTGTCCGTTCAGATACAACTGACCGAGACTGCATTGCGCCTCTGCTATCCCATGGCCTGCGGCCTTTTTAATCCATGTAGCCGCCTGGACGTAATCCTGTTCCACACCGCGACCCTTTAGGTACATGTTCCCGAGATTCCATTGTGATTCGGCGTGCTCCTGCTCCGCGGCCTTTTTGAACCAGTATACGGCCTGTTTGAAATCCCGCTCCCCCGCCTGACCCTTGAGATTCATGTCCCCTAGATTGAACTGGGCCTTGATGTTTCCCCGTTCGGCGGCTTTTTGAAACCACAGCATGGCCTGCCTTTTATCCTTTTCCACGCCCTTCCCGTCGGCGTACATCGTTCCGAGCTCGCATTGCGCTTCGGCATGTCCGAGCGCCGCCGCCTTTTGAAAAGATCTGGCCGCTTCCGCCATATCCTTTGCAACCCCGTTGCCATTGGCATAACTTAATCCGAGCAGGTAGATGTCTTCAGCGTTATCAGGTTTGGGAGCTTCCGGTTTTGCCGCTTCCGCCTCTTTTTTAGGAGGCGTCTGCATCGTCTCGGCCTTAAGTGTCTCCTTTGGTGTTTCTTTGGGCAGGTCTTTGGCTGTTTCCTCAGGCGCTTCTTTGGATTGTTCCTTGACCGTTTCCCCAGGCTGGACTATGGCCGTTTCCCTGCTTGCCTCCTTGGGCACCTCTTCAGGAACAGGAGGCGCTACCGGCAATACGGCCGCTTTTTTTTCAACTGTTGCAGGCATGGCGGCAACCTTGGCCTGGCCATGCCTGTGAATGCTGATTCCCGCAAGGACGACAAGCACAAGTCCTGCAGCGCTGACAGACAGCACTGCAAATATCAGTTTCCCCAGTCCGCCCCTGCCGGTTGAATCCTGTATCCCAACGGCGGGCGCTTCCGTTACCGGTGTTTGAATTATCTGCGGTTCTTGGACAGTATATTTCTGAATGCTTATTTCTTTCAGGCAGAAGGGGCATTCCCCTTTTTGCCCGATCCACTCCTCCTCCGCCTCGAATTCATTTGAGCATATCGGACATTTTGAACTGAATGACGCCATAACAATCCCTTTCTTCATCCAATGCTGCGGTCTGCCGCATAAACAGTAGTAATGTAATAAAATACCTTTGAAATATGCCTTTGCAAGCAGGAGGCGCCATCTCATATGGGGAGCGCGATGAAATCAAATGCTCCGGAGTTCCCGGAAATCGCATGCCGCAGCGGATTGGAACTTTGAATTTCATCCTTTTGCAAAGTGATTTTCAAAGCGAGGCGCACGCCGTCCGCGCCACCGTCTCTATCGCGATTGCGGAAACAGCGGCGCCGAAATCAAGGTCGATGTTCTCCATCGTGTCCTCCGTGTCGTGATAGCCGTGACGGTTGATGTCGTAATTCTCCATGAAAAGGACAACCGGGACTCCGGCGTCAGAAAAAATCTGGCCGTCGGTGTTGAAGAGGGAGCTTTTCATGTCGTAATGCGGGCGGATCTCGCCGTGGAGGTGCGGGCAGGGCGCGATTTCGGGGATGAGATCCGGATCGGAGCTTTTTGCACCTCTCCTTGAGTTCTT
>JBAZRS010000558.1:0-3910 GCA_041662825.1 Victivallales bacterium
CGCTGTTTCCACAGCATATCGGAAACTTGGCATCGGCAAAGAGCTGACTTCCTGCTGTCTTAAAGCCCTGCACCGACTGGGCATTCCGAAATGCAGCATCTTCCTGTTCCGCAACAACACTAAAGGCAAATCATTCTGGAAACACAACGGTTGGGAAATTCGCGATGACCTCTCTGTTCTCCAGAAAATGACGAATTCGTATTAGAAAATATGGAGATATTCGATGCATCGAATTTATTATTGCCTGCTTTTGCTGAACATCACTTTGGGGCTATGCAGTTGTGGGCGTGGCAACGGCTTGCCTTCAGATTTGACTGGACACCTATCCGCACAAGGCATAAAGATTGTGCCCTCCCGTGTACATGCACCACTCTCATCCCGAGCCGGATATATTGTTGCACGCCATGACGCCCAGTTAAGCGCCAAAATCATCAGCACTTTCAAATTGGAAAAGATTCATACTGAAGACTGTCAGTGGAAATTTGCGGTTGATCGGGCGGAACTTACCGTGACTCCCAAGGAGTTGTGGGGTATTGCAGGAAGACCGATCCAGTTCAAACTGAAAAACGGCGGACAGTTCGGATATTTCTTCCTCATGATCACCGAGGACAATTCAATGTATTTGATTGCGGAATACTCCTATGGATGAAATCTGGCGCCCAGTAATGGATTCCGTCAAATACTACGACATGATTTACAGGATTTGCATGATATGTTAAAACATGAAAACAAATTCCACGCATTTGTGGAAATCCGAAAAAGGGTGAAACAATGAACTACTGGCCGAAATATCCTGTCATATACGAGATAAACACATTCGTATGGATTAATGAACTTAACGGAAAATACAAGAAACCTATCACTCTTGCGACTGTGCCTGCAGAAGAATGGAATTATCTGGAATCCCTGAATGTCGATGCGGTCTGGTTCATGGGAGTCTGGAAGAGAAGTCCGGCAGGAATAAAAATTGCATCCGGCAACAACGGCCTGATGTCTGAATTCCGCAGCGCCCTGCCTGATTTCCGGGAAGAGGATCTGGTCGGCTCGGCATACTGCATAAAGGATTATGTGGTAGACAGGAAGATAGGCGGTCCGGAGGGGCTAGCCCATGCGAGGGATATGCTCGCCCGTCGCGGAATCAGGCTGATCCTGGACTTCGTCCCCAACCATGTCGCGCTTGACCATCCGTGGACCGAGGCCCATCCGGAATATTTCATCGGCGGTTCCGAGGATGATCTCAGGAAGTCCCCCTCTTCTTTCATCAGGGCTGGCAAAAACATCATCGCACTGGGAAGGGATCCCTATTTTCCGGCCTGGCCGGATGTGATCCAGCTCAATGCATTCAACATGGAACTGAGAAAGGCCGTTTTGGAAACTGTTTCTGAAATCGCCGGGCAATGCGACGGAATACGCTGTGACATGGCGATGCTTATGATGAACAACATATTCGAGCGGACATGGTTTTCCAGGGCCGGAGAAAAGCCCTCCGATGACTACTGGCCGGCCCTCATCCCCGAAATCAAAAACAAATTCCCGGGCTTCCTCTTCATCGCCGAGGCGTACTGGGAGCTCGAATGGTTTCTCCAGCAGCAGGGGTTCGATTTCTGCTACGACAAGAAACTCTATGACCGCATGGAACACGGCAACACGGAAAGTGTCCGCATGCACCTTCTCGCCGACATGTCATATCAGGATAAGCTTATACGTTTCATAGAAAACCACGATGAACCCCGTGCCGCAAGCTCCTTCTCCTGCGAAAAGGAGAAAATGGCGGCCGTGATTTTCTCGACGCTGCCCGGAGCGAAACTTTTCCATGAAGGCCAGCTTGAAGGCCGGAAAGTGCGTGTGCCTGTCTTCTTGGGAAGGCGTCCGTCGGAAACATTAAGCGCCTCCATTTCGGACTTCTATCAGAATCTGATTTCAGCCATTGACAACGACATGTTCCGCAACGGGTGCTGGCAGCTCTGCGAAATCCGCGGATGGCCGGACAATGGCAGTTGCCGGAATCTCCTTGCCTGGACTTGGCAGAAGGACAAAGACCGTTACCTGGTTATCGTAAATTTCAGCAATGCAAACTCGCAGGGAATGGTGAGAGTCCAATGGGGCGGGATCTTCGGGAAAACTTTACACATGACAGACGTTCTCAACGGGGAAAAATGCGACAGGTCGGGAAGTGACATGATTGACAGCGGGCTCTATGTCGATCTGAAGCCGTGGAGCTGTCATTTCTTCAGGACGTGAACTTTTGCCCGCCCCAGGCAAAAGTCATCTCGAAAAGTAAGGTGTTAACGGCAAATTCATTTGATGAACATCCTCATCTTGCCCTTACCCTTGACTTCAACCTCGCCCCTGTCTGTAAATTCAAAGCTGTCCTTAACCAAATTGTACGTGCTTTCAGAGATATTGATCTTCATGGGCGAACTGTTGGATTCCATCCGCGAAGCTGTATTGACGGCGTCACCGAAAACATCATAAATATACTTCCTCACTCCGACAATCCCGCCTATCACGCTGCCGGAATTTATACCAACCCGTATATTCCACTTGTGAATTGAATTTTCATTCCGTCCCTTTATGAAATCAATCATTTCCACGGCGGATTTCACTATATTGAAAGCATGATTGGGATCAGGAATCGGCATGCCGCAAACGCACAGATAGGCGTCACCAATCGTCTTTATCCGTTCGCCGCCGTTTCCGACAACTATCTCATCGAAAGCGGTGAATATGTCATTCAGTTCCGAGATCAGTACTTTAGGCTCCAAGGTGTTGGATTTCTCAGTAAAACCTACAATATCAGAAAAGAAAACTGTCACATTCTCGAAAAGGTGGGGCTCGCTCTTCCCGAATTCCTTCAGCTCGTTTACGACTTTTACGGGAAGGGTATTTAAAAGCAGTTTTTCCGACTGGTTCTTCTCTCTGAGTATAAGTTCACTCTGCATTTGTAAAATTTCCTTTTGCATTTCAATCTTATCGAAAGCCTCCTTGAGCTGCTGTGTCATGCTGTTGAAGGCCAGCGAAAAGTCCCCCATGAAATTGACCTTATGGTTAAAGTCGCCGGAAGCCACCTTCTGGGTGATCAATGTAAGGTGCCGCAGGCTTGCCTGAAGAGTTTTGGAAGACTGGGTGACAACCAGCTTGTCCTTGGGAGTTGCACAGTCGAGTTCCCCCCTTGCAATGGAATAGACAAATTCCGTGCATTCATTGTAATCCCTTACAAGAAGGTTCACATATTCCATCAGCTGTCGAACCTCGTCATTGGGATAATCGGGAGGAATCTCTATGTTTTCAAGTTTTTTGCCTTTCAAGATATTGTAGACAGTCTCTGTGATCTTGTCAATTGTCTCGGCTTTGGCCGAGACAATTGCATTCGCGGTTTGAACTGCCTGATTATCCATAACGCCTCAAACCTTGATTATCTCAAATCTGCAGACACGGTCTCCGGAACACCAGCAATCAACTTCTTTCACCTCGAATTTCTGCCCGGTAAACGAATATAAGAGACCGTGTATGAAACCTTCGTCATAAGTGCAAATCACCTCATCGCACATCGGCAGGCCAGAACAGTCAAGGTCTTCGGCTATGGCGAGTGTGAAATTCAATTTTTCCATATCGGCCTTTTCTATTCTCAAAATGCCTATTTTCAGGATTTCCAGCTTCTGCTGGAGCTCAATTATGAAACTGTCGAAATCTTTTCTCTCCTTGATGACGTTTTTGAAGAATTCCTTTCCGGCCAGTTCACCGGCCTTATAAAAAATCCTGTCAGTCTTTTCAGGGCCATATTCCGAAATAAGAACATCCCTCAAGGTGAACTGCATCAGCCTATAGACTGTAACATCCATAGTCATCCCCAGATTTGGGCGTCCCAGATTAATATCGCCAATCATGGACCAATCAAATTGAGGCGCGC
>JBAZRS010000559.1:0-3909 GCA_041662825.1 Victivallales bacterium
CCACCAGGTGGATGTCCTGTATTTTATCCCGCTTGAATCTGTCCTGTCATAAATTCCTTTACTGGAGAGAATGTCAAGGTTCTTATACATGAGTCCGGAACTGCTGTATCCATTTTCATATATGTAACACATTATCTTCACGAGTTTAGGCGAGAACTCCGCCTTGAACTTGTCACTGAGATCCTCCATTTCCGCAATAAAGCCGCAGGCCTCGGAAACGTGCCCCGGATCGCAAATCATATATCCGTCCGGGTTTACGTATGGAGTACCATCCTTGGAGTTGTACTCCCAAAAATGGCCGGTATCGGGATTGCAGAAGTTATGGAGTATGAAATTGGAGATCACGAACCCGTTCTTCAGCAGCATCGTCTCAAGTTCCGATTTCCTGAGGCTGTCAATTTCAGAGTGTTTCAGGCATTTCAAGATGTCGACGATCGCGCCCAGTGTGACCATTATGAACCCGTGCCCGTTGTAGGGGTTTCTTTTCTTGGTGATGTGGTCGACGTTCCTGAAGTTCATCCCGCAGTCGATAGATTCATCCAGGAATTTCAGGCCGAGTTCGAGGGATTCCGGACATTTGCGCATCAGCCCGTACTGCATGAATCCCGCTGCGGCAAAAACGTGGGTGGGCTCGCATTCGCCCGCATCACAGGGAACATTGGCCGGATCCACGGAAGCCCTGTTAGTCATGACATCCACAATGAACGGTATTCTTCCTCCATTGATCTCATATCTTTCAATCAGTCTTTTATAGATTGAATCACAGTAGTCGCTGAAGAAAACACTTGGATTTATTTTCCTGCCGCGGATTTCAATCTCCGTATCGGAAATTGATTTTTTGGTTGCAAGGTAAGACCAGATGCCAAGTCCGCGGCAATCGCCCCAGCTCCAGACCTTCTGAGCTTCAAGCGGTCTCATCTCACCGCTTATGGAATCCATTTCGGCGAAAAGTCCCGGATATGTCACGCCCGGATGTTTGTTCTCGAATTCAATTCTTATTTCGGCGAAATACCGCAGAATCCTCTGCTGATATTTCCTGTTGAAATCTATCAGTGATGACAGAATGCTTCTGTCAAGATTAGATTCCCTTAAGATGAAAAGCTCGTCCTGCGGTACTTTTTTCATGTTCATAATCGTTGTTTTCATGGGAAAAATGAAATTTGCATCTGTCCGAATCATTTCAAAAGGGCGATTTTCTGGAATTCATTGATATAGCGTCTGTATTCCTCATAACCGGCTGAGATTCCGTGCCCGTAGACAAATCCGCTCGCCAGACTGCGTGCGAAGATCGCCTTCTGGTAACTCAGCGGTATCCGCTCCAGCAGCTTGTAGGCGCCTGAAAGTTCCAAGAGACAGGCGGGGATATGAGAACGGATTACGGACAGCCGCAGGTTTTCATCTTCAAAGAGGTCGGAACTTTCTATGGCAGTCGTAATTTCATTGATTTTATCGCTCAGGTCATCAGACAGTTCGCTTAAAGTGCGCCCGGTCTTCGCATGGAGGTACCAGAGGATTTCAAATTCGGCGTCCGCCTTGGCACGTATCAGGTCCAGTATCTCCCGGATGTATTTCTTCCGGAATTCTGGATCCTCCCCGGAGGAGACCATTTCCTTTTCAAAAGTCTCATCGTCAAGGGCGAGTCCGGCGAGAACCTCCAGCGACGACGATGTGACACCTCCCTTGTTCGCGGAGCTGTCCTTGAAAACCAATACGCCTTTCTTCTCCAGGTTTATCCTTGCGTCCTGGGTTAGGAAGAGGTTTGCCCCTTCTACTATCCACCTGAAAAACGGTTTGCCGTCCGCATCAAGGAGTGATTTCCAGTTCGTGCCGTTTATGGATTTCGGACGTCCGCCGCATGGAAGGAAAAGATCCGCCTTGATTCTTGAATCCAGATGGAAGCTGTTGCGGAACGCCATGCCTGAAGCAATCACGGAACCGTCGGGAAGGCGGACATCGCGGTCGGATGTCTTGACCTTGAAGCCGGAAGCCCCCAGCTTGGATCCGTCAAAAGCGGATGAGTTAAGGCGCAGACCGACCAGTCGCGCAAGTTCCCGCCGGTCCAGGCCGTCGGGATCGCAGATGACTCCGCCTCCGTCGATGACGGCAATTGTCTTGTCCTTGGAAATCAGGATTTCATTTCCTCCCAGGTCGCCGTCCGGACCACCGGTCTGGACTTTGCTTATGGCTTCCTCTGCGATGCCCAGTTTGCGGAGTATTCCAAGGACGTAGCGGTGCACACCCGCGGTTGTCATCCCGTAGTCTATGTGGGATATGCCGCCCAGCCCCGCACCTTTGCCGGTGGTGAAGCCCTTCCAATACGGATAGCCTCTAGCCCTGGCCCTTTCACAGGCCCAGTCCATGAGTTCAGCCGTGCCTTCGTCCGGCCCGAGAAAGAGAATTTCCCCGGAATAGTTCCTTATGAATTTCACGTTGGCGGGCAGTAGCAGATCCAGAAGACTGTCCACGTACCGCATAAAGGATTCCTTCGGTATCGCCTTTCCGTCCTCAAGCACTATGACACCCTTTGAACCGCCTTCCGGAATATCTTTGTTCTTCTTGTTCTGCGTATAGGCGAGGTTGAAGCACTCTTCAAACGCATAATCGGAGTTGAAGCGGTATTCGTCGGGAGTCGAGGATCTCACTATCCTTATCCCGCCCCGGGCGATATCCTTGAACCTGACGTGGAATCCGAAAAAATCCCTGCCTTTCACGAAAAATATCCCGTACGGGGGCACATCATAGTCGGCATTTTTCAGGAATCCGCAGTCGAGGCGAAAAGAAAGCGCCGACTTGACAGGCAGGAAGAAGTTTGTCCGGACAATCGAGTCTGCAAAAATCCCGCCCCAGCGGAAAATCTCATATTCCGGCGAAGAGTTCGGAACGGATTTCAGCATCTCCTCGAATTTCGCCGGAAACTGTTTCTCCTCCGAAGCCGCGGCACACGATGACGGTGCGAACTTCGCAGAAAAATAGGCATAGAGTGCCTTTACAATGTCGGGGCGCTCCGCATATGCAGTTATGATCGAATCCATCGGGAAGTTGTCCTTGTCCGAGCGCCTTTGAACGCTGCGCAGGATTTCCCTGAAGTCCGGCGTCTCACCGAGCCTGTCCCAGAGAAGCTGCAAATTGGAATCTTTGAAACGGATGAACTGGTGTGTGAATTCGACGGCGGCGTTCGTGAAATTCGCCTCCTTCAAGCTTATGATGTCCTTTTCCACTAGCCTGGCTATCCTGTTTTCAGGACAAAGGCTGGCGTCGACCAGGAAATCAAGGATGTCTTCTGGGAACGTTTTTTTTGAATAGAAGGAGCAGACGACAACAACGCGTTTACCTGAAAACATATGGCAGTATTTTCGGCCGACCTCTATGCCGGATCTCTGGATCAGCCGCGAAACGTTCGAAAGATAGCCGTTCAGGAATGTCAGGGGGAACCCTATCATCATGCGATATTCGCCCGTCTCCTTCTTGAAAGAATATTCTGAAACAATTTCCTCTCCCGCCTGAACCCTGTCCCAGAGCACCTTGTAACGTTTCACAGCCTCCGGATCAGACATCCTGGCGAAGGACTGGGTCGTACACGAGATGAAGTCCCCGCGGCCGACCTGTTCCTCCTCCGGCGTATTGACCAGGGAGATGTACAGGATAAGATTTTTGTGTGAATATACGGAAACATCGAGCAGTCCGCCTTTTTCGCGGCATTCCTTCTCTATCTCCGACTCGACCTCCAGGAATCTGGACCTGTGGACCCAGTGGATGGAGGGGCCGGAGGGGGACTTGTAGGAGATCTTCAGATTCGTATATTCTTCCGATTCCATGCCATACATTTCATGGAACCTGTTTATCCGGATCTGGTTGCCTATTTCAGCGGCCGGCGTCGTCTCGAAATAATAGGCGGGGAAATCAAGGTCG
>JBAZRS010000560.1:0-3907 GCA_041662825.1 Victivallales bacterium
CAAGTTTTGACTGCATTGTTCTGACTTCGCCCTCTGCTGTGAAAATTTTCATGGGGTTGCTGGTAAAAGAATGTTTTGATTTCCGTAAAATCCCGAAAATCATGGTCTGCGGTCCGGGCACTGCCGAAGAATTCGTAAAACACGGGATAAAGCCTGACCTGGTGGCGGAAGAGCATTTCGGCGTTGAGGGCCTTTTGGAAATTGCCAGGCTGAAGTTGAAGGAAGGCGACAGGATATTGCGTTTCCGCTCGGATAAGACGGACGAAAGCCTCGCTTGCGAACTTCGCAAAACAGGAGCAAGCGTAAGCGACGTGATTCTCTACAGGAATATTCCGGTAAAATATGAAAGGCTCCCGGATTTTGATTCGGTTGTCTTTGCCAGTTCATCAGCGGCAGAGTCATTTGTGAAAAACTGGGGATTGGAAATCCTGAAAGGAAAGGATGTTGTAGCCATCGGAAAGCCGACGCTTGAGACGTTGAGGGAATTAAAATGCAAAAGCAACATCATATTGGCAAAGGCGGCCACAATGAACGCCTGTATTGAAACCTTGGCTGAAAGATTTATTGAAAGAAGAATAGGCTGAGAACATGCCTTGCGGCATTTACTGCAAACGAATTGCATTTGTATGGTAGTTAAGCCCGCGAGGGCTGTTCTTTTGTTCAACGTGTTTTGTTTTACGGACTTTATATTTGGACATTCCGAGTTGCGGCCTTTGGCCGCTTAATTTAAAACTGAGGTGATGATCATGTATCCAATTACAAGGCTGAGGCGTTACAGGAAAAGCGTGGAATTGAGGAAAATGTTTTCACAGCCTTTTCCTGGACCTGAGAAATTCATATGGCCGGTTTTTGCAATAGAAGGCAAAAACAAGGAAGTGCCTATTGCGGCTATGCCCGGCCAGAGCAGAATGACCATAGACGTCCTCCTGAAAAAACTTGAGCCTGTCGTGAAGTCAGGTATTGGCGGAATAATGCTGTTCGGTGTGGTGGAAGACTCAAGGAAAAGTTTGGACGGTGGCTATTCATGCAGGAAGGACGGCCTTGTCCAGAAGGCTGTGAAGGAAATCCGGAGAACTTATCCCGGACTTGCGGTTTTTACCGATGTCTGCCTGTGCGCATATACTAAGCACGGTCATTGCGGTATACTGGACAGGAATGGCGAAGTGGAAAATGACATGACACTTGATGTACTTGCGAAAATGGCGGTATCGCATGCTGAAGCCGGAGCGCATTCAGTGGCACCGAGTGCAATGATGGACGGACAGATTCTTTCTATCCGTAATGCGCTTGCGATGGCGGGACTGAAGAATACTCTTCTGATGGCCTACTCGACAAAGTTCGCCTCAAGTTTTTATGGTCCGTTCCGTGAGGCAGCAGATTCAAAGCCGGGAAAGGGTGATCGCAAAGGCTATCAGGCTTCGTTCGACAATCTCAATGTGGCATTGAGGGAATCGCTGGAGGATGAAAAAGAGGGTGCTGACATTCTCATGGTTAAGCCTGCTCTCTGTTACCTTGACGTAATAAGCAAGGTCAAGGCGAATTCCCTGCTTCCTGTTGCCGCATACAATGTGAGCGGTGAATATTCCATGATAATAGCTTCCGCCGAACGCGGCTGGGGCGATCTGAACGGAATGGCAAGAGAATCGGTCATGGCGATTTCCCGCGCCGGAGCCGACATAATCATTTCATACTGGGCGAATAAATACAGGGAAATTTTTTGATTGTATTTTTGCAGAATGCTTGAAGTGGTCATAATCATGACCTAATATATAGTCATGAAAACAGCGAACATAGCGGATTTCAAGGCGAATTTGAGCAGTTTTATTTCCTTGGTTGAAAAAGGGGAGGAGATAGAGATCTGCAAGCATAATATTCCGGTAGCAAGGGTTTTGCCGCTGTCACGCAGGATTGTCAACAAGACCAAGCTTGGCTGCGGAATGAAAACAGTCAAAATAATGTCAGATCTGACCGAACCTGCCATATCGGAATCGGCATGGGAAATGTTGAAGAAATGAAAATACTCCTTGATACCTGTGCAATCATATGGACTGTCTCATATCCTGAACACCTTACAGAAACGGCAAGAGCTGTGATTTCCTCAAAGACGGCTGAAATATTTGTTTCACCGATTTCTTGTGCGGAAATAGCATGCCTGTCAGAGCGCAGGAGGATTGAACTTGACCGGCATTGGAAGACATGGTTCAATCATTTCATAGAGCTTAATGGTTGGACAGTCGTTCCCATCGATCTCAAGATAATCCAAGAGGCATATTCACTCCCCGACCGTTTTCACGATGATCCCGCTGATAGGATAATAGTTGCTACGGCTCGGTCAAATGAATTTCATATAGTAACTTCTGACAGGAAGATTTTGGATTATCCGTATGTAAAGAGCATATGGCAATGAACTATAATTTCCGATTGCCAATTGCCGATTGTCAATTTTAATTTATTAAAACAAGAGAGATTTTATGAATAAAGATGAATTATGCGGAAGAACTAAGAAGTTTGAGTTGGATATGATAATTTTAATAGATGAATTGCCAAGAACTCTTAGTGGAAGGGCTGTTGGAGGACAACTTGTTCGATGTGCAACTTCTGTGGCAGCCAATTACAGGGCTGCATGCAGAAGCAGGTCAAGAAATGAGTTTATCGCTAAAATTGGAGTAGTTGAGGAAGAAGCTGATGAGAGTGCTTTCTGGCTTGAAATCATAATAGAGGGAAATCTTCTGCCAAAACAACGGGAACAATCTCAATTGAATGAGGCAATTGAACTGACAAAAATAATGGCATCATCACGGAAAACTGCAAAAGGGGCCGCTTGAGATCGGCAATTGAAAATAATTTAGGAGTCTCTTGAAAATGGCAATCATCAATCGACAATCGGCAATCGGCAATGATCTGTTTAAACGGGCGCAGACGCTTATTCCTGGCGGTGTAAACAGCCCAGTGAGGGCTTTCAAGTCTGTCGGCGGAAATCCTGTTTACATCAGGAGGGGCGAAGGCGCCCGTATTTATGACGTGGACGGCGGGGAATACTTGGATTTCTGCGCTTCCTGGGGACCTTTGATTCTAGGTCACGCAAGGCCGGAAGTCGTTGAGGCCGTCAGGGAATCTGCAGCTTCAGGGATGAGTTTCGGGACATGCAATCCGCGTGAAGTCGAAATGGCGGAGCTCCTGAACGAGATGGTTCCATATCTTGAGATGATGCGCATGGTCAATTCCGGGACTGAAGCTGTGATGACGGCGCTCCGCCTTGCACGAGGGTTTACCGGGAGAAACAAGATACTGAAGTTTGAAGGATGTTATCACGGTCACGCAGATTATCTTCTTGTCGCCGCCGGCAGCGGGCTTCTGACCGGAGGCATAACTAGTTCTGCCGGAGTGGCTCCGTCAGCGGTGGCGGATATTCTTGTCGCCCATTATAACGGCACGGACGCGGTGAAGAAGATATTTGAGAAATACGGGAAGGAAATTGCCGCAGTGATTGTAGAGCCTGTTGCCGGAAACATGGGGCTTGTAAAGCCGGAGCATGGATTCCTTGAGACTTTAAGGGAACTTGCGTCCAAATCCGGCTCTCTTTTGATATTTGATGAGGTGATTACAGGATTCCGTCTCGCACCGACTACATATGGAAAAATCTGCGGAATCACACCTGATCTGACAACTCTCGGGAAGATAATCGGGGGCGGAATGCCTATCGGCGCTGTAGGTGGAAAGGCGGAAATAATGAAGAAGCTTGCTCCCCTCGGGCCGGTTTACCAGGCTGGGACCCTGAGCGGCAACCCGGTTGCGCTTGCGGCCGGAATCGCAACATTGAAGATTCTCAAGAATGAGAATCCATATCCACGCCTTGCGAAGTTCGCAAATAAGATCGCGGTGGCAGTGGAATCCGAGGCGTTGAAGA
>JBAZRS010000561.1:0-3900 GCA_041662825.1 Victivallales bacterium
GGAGCGTGTCGTTGAACTTCAGCCTGCCGCTGTATGTCCTCAGATAGAGCAGGTCTGCGCTGCCGCTGGCGATAAGCTTGAAGACAAGGCCGCAGAAAGCCTGATCCGCATCCTTGATTTCGATATGCTGACCTGTCTTCGGATTGATTCCCGGATAAGAGTCCCTGTCGTTGGGGCTCGGCAGGTAATCGCACACGGCGTCAATTACGGGCTGGACCCCGATGTTTTTCTTGGCGGAGCCTGTAAGTACCGGGATAAGCTTGTTTGCGATGACCAGTCTGCGGATTTCGCATTTCAGCAGTTCTTCGGGGATTTCCTTTTCGGATATATAGTGTTCGGCGACAAGGTCGGAATGGTCGGCGATAACAGACAGCATTTCATCCCTGGCGGCCTTCGATTCCTCATCGAACTCGTCCGGAATATCCCTGAGAACGACGTTCGAACCGTCTTCCCCCTCGAAAAAGACAGCCTTCATCCTGATCAGGTCAATCACGCCCTTCAGGTCGGATTCGCTCCCCATCGGCATTTCAAGCGGGGTGATGGATACGCCTGAAAACCTGCTTTTTATTTCAGCGAGGACGCGTTTGAAAGAGGCGCCGGAGCGGTCGAGTTTGTTGATGAAGGCTATTTTGGGGACGCTGTACCTGTTTGACTGCCTCCAGACTTTTTCACTCTGGGCCTCCACCCCTTCGACACCGCTGAAGATGACTATCGCCCCGTCAATGACCCTGAGGGATCTTTCGACCTCGGCTGTGAAATCTATGTGTCCCGGCGTGTCGATCAGATGGATAAGGCTGCTGTTTTTCCCGTTCTCCCAGTTTAAGGATGCGGCCGCTGCGACTATTGTTATGCCCCTGCTCCTCTCCTCGTCCAGATAATCCATCACGGTGTTCCCGCTGTCCACCTCGCCTATCCTGTGGGTTTTTCCCGAATAATAGAGGATCCTTTCGGTAAGGGTGGTCTTGCCGGCGTCAATATGGGCGATGATGCTGATATTCCGTATGGAATCAAGTTCATGCGAGGATGTGCCGTCATTGTTTGACATCAGACAAGCCCCCTGGACGGAGAGATTATTTCTTTAATTCGATTCTGTCTTTGCCGATGATGCAGATGGTCCTCTGGCTGGTGATGACAATGGCGCTTTTCGAACTCTCCTTTGCCATCAGGAATGCGACGGTGAATGTTATAGCCCAGAGAACTATGACAAGGACGACTGCAAGCATGGGCTGAGTCTTTGCAAAAAACACGGCGGCAACGGTCAGCAGCACCGGCAGGGATGCGAATAAGGCGGCAAGTCCGGGATTTCTGCCGATCTCGCGGCAGGCCTGAAGTTCTTCACCCTGCTTAAGCTGGATTTTTGTCCACGGAGGCAGTTTCGCCTGTGCAACCTGCTGTTGGGAAATAGATGTCTGCGTGGAGGATGTCGACTGTTGAGGAGTATACTGGGTGGTGGTCGTATGCGCTGAAGCTGCGGCGGGAGGAGCAACGGGTTTTGCCGGGGGCGGTTGCGGCGGCGGGGGGGGCTTGACAAAAGCCAGCTTCGGCTGAGTCTGGGTCTGGAAAACTGGCGACTGCGTGGTGATGACAGGCGGCTTGTTCGGAGCGGCTTCCGGTTTTTTAAACGTCGCTGCAAAAGGAGGAGTGGAATTAGGTTCGGCGGATGCGTTCAGCTCGATTGAAAAACTGTCCTTGAGGCTTGGAATCATTCCGATGCTTGCACGGGAGAGCTTGACGGTGTTTGTCGCCGCAGTGGAATTGTCAAAGCTGGCGGCGGGCGGCTGAGCGAGGATCCCCTTGATCGCACCGGAGTCCGTGTTGAGGGTGGGGGGCACTTCGCTGACTCTGGGGATTTCGAAAACCGCCGAGCATTCCGTGCATTCGGCCATTTCACCGCAAAGCTCTATCGGAACCGAAAATACTGCACTGCAGCCGGGGCAGGAAACATCAATTTCTATTTGCGGCATATTTCAAACTCCAGATAATTTATTTGAAAATAAACCCGATATGATAGCACCTATATAATTCTTGTCCAATGAGCCTGCTGCAAAATCGGCGAATTCAGGACGGATCACTTTCTTCTTCCGAATCTCTTTTCCAGTTCCCTGTATGAGATGTTTATGATGACCGGTCTCCCGTGGGGGCAGGAGAAGGGCAGTTCGCATCTGGAAAGCTGGCGGAGCAGCGATTTCGCCTCCTCTGAGGAGATCCTGTCATGGGCCTTCACGGAATGCCTGCATGCCGCCCTTGCTATGGAGGCCTCGTCTATTTTTCCGGAAATCCTGCCTTCCTCCATGAGGATGGACAGCATGTCCGAGAAAAGGCCCTTGAGGTTTTCCTGTGTCAGGCCCGACGGAATTGAATTGACAATTACGGTGTTTGCGCCGAAGGATTCGAATTCAAATCCCAGTTTTGAAAAATGCGGGCCGTATTTCCCGAGGAACATAACCTCGGAGCGGGAAAGTTCGACGGTTATCGGGATCAGCAGTTTCTGGGAAATAGTCCCCTCCTTTCCGGCCCTGTTCAGGATTCTCTCGAACATGACTCTTTCATGGGCGGCATGCTGGTCTATTATCACCAGCCCGTTCCTTGAAGCTGCGAGTATGTACGTCTCATCGAGGAAGGCGAGGATTTTCAGCTCTGAAACGGCGGAATGCTCCTCAGGCTCGGCGGCGGCTTCCGCAGGCGGCCGCTCTGCGGCAGGTTCCGGCGGCGCACTGTCCTCCCATCGTCTCGGTGGAGGCTGTATGTTTTTCAGGACGGCTTTTCCGGCCCTGTCGTCGAAGATGCCCGTCTCCTGAAACTGTTTTTTCGGGGCGTAGGATATTCCGGCCCCGGCCAGGATTGACCTGAACTGGAGGTCGCTGCTGACAGAAACGGTCGGCGCCTGCGAATTTCGCAGGGCGTCCCTTATCGATTCCGAGATAAAGGAGGTGATGATCCTGCCCTCCCTGAAACGGACCTCCCGCTTGGCCGGGTGGACATTCACGTCGACAAGTCCGGGATCCATTTCGAGAAAGAGGAAGACCGGCGGGAACCTCCCGTCGTTTGTCAGTGAGCCGTAGCCCTCCCTGACGCCCGCATACAGGGCGGCGGATTCGACTGCCCTGCGGTTTACGAAGATGCGCTGTTCGCGCCTCGAATTCTTGGTGAACCCGTGCCTGGCAATGTATCCGCCCATTTTCAGGTTTGAGCCTGAAGCGTCGAGCGGAATGAGGTTGTCGGGCATTTCCTTTCCGAAGAATGTCTGGATCCGGGGCAGGATATTTTTGTCGGCAGGTGAGGAGAAAATGATTTTGCCGTCCATCAGGAGTTCAAACGAGACTGAGGGGAAACCGAGTGCCAGCGACCAGAGTGTTTCCTGTATGTGCCTTTCCTCGGTGCCTTTGCTGTGCAGGAATTTCCTCCTTGCGGGAGTGTTGAAGAAAAGGTCGCGCACGTTTATTTCAGTTCCGGGGGCGCATCCTACCGGTATGGACTCGGTGAATTTTCCGCCCTCGATGTAGACTTCTGTGCCCTCGATGTCGTTCTTCCGCCTTGTCCTAAGGCGCAGCCGCGCCACGGAGGCGATGCTCGGAAGGGCCTCCCCCCTGAAGCCGAGGGTGTAGATCCTGTTGTTGTCTTCGGCGTGTGAGATCTTGCTGGTGGCGTGCGCTTCGAGGCAGAGAATCGCGTCGTCCGGATCCATGCCGCGCCCGTTGTCGGTGACCGAGATCAGCTTTGTCCCGGAGTTTTCTATCTGGACCGTGATCTTGTCGGCACCCGAGTCGATTGAGTTTTCAACCAATTCCTTTACGACAGATGCGGGCCTTTCAATCACTTCTCCCGCGGCTATCCGGTTGCTGATGCTGTCTGGAAGTATTCTTATTGAGCCCATAATACATTGCCGATTGCCGATTGCCG
>JBAZRS010000562.1:0-2757 GCA_041662825.1 Victivallales bacterium
AAACACATAAGTCAATTATGCTCAATCGAACTTTATCTTCAACTTGAGAATTGCTTATTGTCTTACTATCCAAGGCGGGAACTATCAAGGGATGGTCATAAATGGAGAGGATATTGGCAGTGTTTAGTTTTGCCAGCACTTGTGCCAGACCGCCGGACAGAGAATGCTAAAGTCAGAATTGGAGAATTGGAAAGGAAATATCCCAAAAGAGTTATCTGCCCACCAAGTGAATCTGGAGCTATTTGTGTTCCTTCTCCTATTCCTGAAGACCTAGCCGCTAAAATGACTAACGAACAATGGTTGAAAGCAGTTGATAAGTATAACAGCGAGGATCGAAAACCGACAAGTTATAGAGATTTCCATAAAGGTGGTCCTCATCAACTTTCAGGAGTTTTACAGTCTGAAACAAAGAAAAATCCGATAAGATTTGCAAAATTATCACTTGGGTTCAATGATGCAGTTCATCCTTATTATTATGATGGGATACTGAGAGGATTAACGGAATCTGAGGCTGCCAGTGAAATTCCCTTCGAAGTCATAAGGAAATATCACAGTATGGATAAAAGGCCGGGAGAGCGTTGGATATCCAGCTTGATTACAAAATATAGAGATGAAAATATACCGGATGATATTATTCATATCTTAGGATGGCTTGCAACTGAGTCAGATGATCCGAAAATAAATGAACCAGAAGTAAGGTTTCAAGAAAAGAATGATGAGTCTCGCAAGTTTAATTTGGAAACAGCCGCCATTAATTGTGTAAGAGGTATTGCGGCTGAGGCCATAGGGACTCTCCTGTATGATCATCCTGAACGACAGGGAATACTTTTGCCTTATATAGAGATTATGGTAAACGATTCTTCGGTTGCGGTACGCTCGACAGTTGCAAATGCATTGCTTGCACTATTTACACACGATAAGGATAAAGCTGTTGATTTATTTATAAAACTCTGTGATACAGACTATGACCTTCTAGTTGCATCGCATCATGTTGATCGTTTTATATACTATGCCAATTTTAATTATCTTGTTAAATTAAGGCCTATAATGCGCAGAATGCTTGATTCTAAAATTGATATAGTTCGTGAAGCAGGAGCCAAACACATTTGTCTTGCTCAGTTTAGTAACCCTGGTATTAAAGATATGGTTGATGAGTGCATTAAAGGTGATGATGCAATGAGAAAAGGAGTTGTTGAAATTGCCTCGACAAACGTATTTACCAGCAACTGTCGTGAGTTTTCAGCGATGATATTAAAACAATATTTCAATGATCCAATCAAGGAAATACGTGATATAGCCGCTCGATGCTTTGGAAATACAGAAAACCGTGAACTAGAATCTTGCAGAGAATTAATTAAGGAATTTATCGGAAGCAAGGCTTTTCCTGAAAATGTTGACGATCTAGTCCAAACTTTTAAAGATTCAACTGCCGATATTAGCGAGGAGATCATTAACCTATGTGAAGCAGTTTTCAGCTTGTTTGAAAAAGAACAAGTCAAGACTGGGGACAGATTGTATTATGAAATTGATCAAGTAGCAGAACTGGTTATTAGATCATACCGGCAAAACAACAAAGAAGAATACAAAACACGATGCCTTGATATGATTGACAATCTTTTGTCTATAAATAATTATGGGATAACAAGAGAATTGGAAAAATATGAAAGATGAAATACTTTGGGCCTTTAACGGAGAGATGAATTTTTGTTTCAGGCTGCATTAACTTTGAATAGGAAGGATGAATGGAAACATGATTAGGAAACTGCTTTTGGGAAATAAAGAATCACGGCCGCCTTTTCTGAAGGCGCCGTTGCCATTGCCAGGCGAACAGGTGCGGGAGAAGCTAGAAGATGAATTAATCGGCTTTACACTCGCCTTGCTCTTTCCTTTTTTTCTTTTAATCCTGGTAATCTACAATACAATATTTTGTGGAACACTCCCCCGTTATTTGTCCTTTTGCGTCTCTTCTATTACAATAATTCCGGCTTTGATCGTAACATTTATCTACGGGATAAAAAGGATAAAGAATATAAGAACTTATCGGCTAGGTTTCATCGGAGAACAGGTGGTTGGACAGGAGCTTGAGAGATCGAGGAGTCTGGGATATGTGGTCTTTCATGACATATATAATGAGGAAAAGAAATTCAATGTCGACCATATTGCCATCGGCAAGGCCGGAATAATCGTGGTTGAGACAAAGGCCAAGTCAAAACCTAAAAAAGGTTCTACTGAAATTATTTATGACGGCAAGAAGATTATCTTTCTGGACAAACGCTACACCTATGAGCCCCTTGTCCAAGTTGGCCGAAATTCTGAATGGATTCAGGAACTTGCCCATAAACTGATTGCCTTAGAAAGAAAACCTATATGCCACTTCAATGCAATGAATCCAGTACCAGTTGTATGTGTGGTTGTCTATCCCGGATGGCATATTGATTATAATGAAGCCCAAAGAATTAAGGCTCTCATAATGGTCACCAACGAGCAAATGCTTGTTGACAGTGTCATTAGAAGTCTGAAGCAACCGCCTGAGCTGACTGATGAAATGGTTGAGGAGCTCCAGGATATCTTTGAGCATTACCTCCGGGAAAAGAATAAAAAACTGATCGAGTATTGAAGTAGGCGTCTAATCAAATCCACAGGCAAGATGCCTGTGTTACATTATTAATATCAAAGACACGCTATAAGCCGTGAACTCCAACTTAATCCATCAACATCCGCTCTTGTCTTGATGTCAAAATGATGTATAATATGACT
>JBAZRS010000562.1:2767-3899 GCA_041662825.1 Victivallales bacterium
TGTATTATTTACACCATATTTAAAGTCAAGGATGATATCATGGTAAGAACACAGATCCAGCTACCAGAGCGTCTATATCAGGAGGTCAAAAAAATCTCCTCTGAGCGCGAACTGAGCCTCGCTGAACTTACAAGGCGGGGTCTTGAGTATGTTGTCAGCATATACCTTCCGAAAGAAGGCGGTAAAACGGAAAAATGGACATTACCTGAGGCAATTGACCTTGGAGGACGCCCCCTTGTTCCCGAAAACGACTGGAGGGAACTGGCAAACAGCGGAGCATCCGCTTCCATAAAAAGGACAGGAAAGGCTAAAAAACAATGATTTCCTGTGATACAAACATACTGTTTTATTCACTGAATAAGGCTTGCCTTGAATACGGGAAAGCGAAAAATTTCCTCGAATCGCAGTTGGAAAACGATAAATTCTGCATATGCGAACTGGTTCTCGTTGAACTTTATGTGCTTTTAAGGAATCCAAAGATGAACAGACATCCGGCATCCGCTCAGCAGGCCGTCGCTGTAATCCAGCGATTCAGGTCAAATCCACGATGGCGCGTAATTGACTATCCCGGAGGTCTGATGAATGAAATATGGGGTTATGCCGGCAACAGGAATCCAGCCTACAGGTCAATCTTCGATGCAAGACTCGCTTTCACCCTGCTCCATCACAACGTGAAGGATTTCGCTACAAGGAATGTCAAGGACTTTGAAAGCTTTAATTTCAGGAAAACATGGGATCCTTTGCAGGAATAGCTTTAGCGAGCGCTCCCGCATAAAGTATAATTGGGAATCCACTATAAATGTCTAAAACACTGCTCATCACACCGCCTTTTGTGCAATGGAACTGTCCGTATCCGGCGACGACTGTGCTGACCGGATATTTGAAGAGCAGGAACTATGATGTGGCGCAGGCCGATTTAAGCATACGGCTCACCAATTATATTTTTTCCGGAGAAGGATTAAGCAGGATATTTGAAAATAAAAAACCGCTTCACGGCAAATCTACTGGCAACGTTCGGAAACATAAGCGGCAATATATCGATACGGTGGATTTTGTGCGCCAGTTCCTGCAGACAGGCGACCAGACGTCGGCCATGCGGATTTGCAGTCAGTCTTTTCTGCCGCCAGGCAGC
>JBAZRS010000563.1:0-3897 GCA_041662825.1 Victivallales bacterium
CTATGGGATGCTGATAGTTGTTTTCCAGATATTCCTTCGCCTTGTCGAATAGCCAGTAGCGCCGTTGCTTCCCATAATCCGTTTTTGCGGCTGATGCGTTACCTTTATTTCTCTTATCCGAGCTTACCGTCATAATCCTCATCAGGATTTCAGCGAGATGCAGCCTGGCGACAATACTATTACCTGCAGAACCGCTGATAAATTCATGGCGGAAGTGCTGAATAAGTTTCGCCAGCGATTCCTTCTGCGGCTCTGGCATCACGGGAAGGGAAGCGCAGGAGCCTTGGTTGAACAAATCCTTTTCATATTTCCACGAAAAGTTTATCATGAAAACCTCGAGTCCGGAACTGATGTCAAAATCATCCCGGTGCAATGTTTTCGAAGGAATGATTACCGTATCTCCGGGGCCGGCCGAAATCCGCTGCCTGTTCATTATTACATTCACATGTCCGGAAATTATGTGTATAAGTTCGCAGGATCCGGATTTATGATTTTTTTCTGACCATATGGGATCGAAAATCAGATTTCCCATGGATTGGATTTCGGGCAGGATTGTTTCTATTTTCATGGTTTCTGCATTCCCTTTTTGTATTTCTGCGGCGACATGCCGGTTTTGCGTTTGAAATAGTTCGAAAAATAATACTGGTCTGAGAAATTCAGACGGGACGCTATTTCCTTAACAGAAAACGCCGAATGCCTGAGCATGAGCCGCGCCTCCTCAATCCGTTTCTGCATCAGGTAGTCGTACGGGGCGGCCCCGAAATTCTTTTTAAACTGCCGTATCATGTTTGCACATGAGCGGTGCCTCTCGCGGCAATATCTGTCCAGGCTGACCTTCTTTTCAACATTGTCGTCCAAAAATTTTTTAAGTTCAAGGATTTCCGGTGGGATGAATTGGTTGGGCGAACCGTAAAGGATTGTATGACATTCTTCCAGCAACCTGTGAAAGATGATTGAGGCCTGGCGGTTTATCTCCCCGATGCCGTGCCTCAACTGCATCATCTCATCGAAGTATTTCTTCAGCTGTGGACAATCCGGAATGAAATAGGTGTCATCCAAACGGTACATTTTGAAGAGATATTCCATAAAATCTCCGTCTATTACAAAGAAAAGCTTCTCCCATGGATCTTTCTTGTCCGGCCAGTATCTGTGATCACTGCGTTTGTGCAAGATGTAAATGCTGTTTTCGCCAAGGCTGCATGAATGTCCGTTGATTTCGAGGAATCCTTTCCCCTTGTATATGAATTCAACCGTGCAGCATTCGTAGTCTCTCCTCTCTATGAGCGGCGTTCTCGCATCGGCAATTCCGTGGGTGGCACCCATGAGTTTGAACGGAAAGTCCGAATCCTGAACTTTTGGTTTGGTTTTAATTTTAGTCAATATCACACATCCCTGTGATTATTTTACATATTTAATATACGGCTAATATGGTTTCATTTTAATTCTGAAATGATAAGATAATACATTACAATATAAATCTATTTTTAAAATAAGGACTGTAAAGTATGAAGGAAATCAAAATCGGTGTTATCGGTGTCGGCGGACGCGGCGGACTTGCCAGATGCGCCCATCTTCCTGAAGAAGGTTACAAAATAGTCGCGGGGGTAGATGTAAATGATGAGCACCTGAAGAAGTTCAAGGAGTTTGCCGGTGACGACGTATTCATCTCCAAGGATTACAAAAAGCTTCTTGCCATCAGGGACATTGACGCAGTCTTTGTGACCTCCCCCGATTTCCTCCATGAGGAACATGGGATTGCCGCCCTGAACGCAGGGAACGCCGTCTACCTGGAAAAACCGATGGCGATCTCCATTGAGGGTTGCGACAGACTGCTGAAGGCGGCCCATAAAACCGGTTCTAAGTTATATCTCGGACATAACATGAGGCATTTCCCAGTTATCCTGAAAATGAAGGAAATAATAGATTCGGGAGTAATTGGAGAAGTGCAGGCCGGATGGTGCCGCCATTTCATTAATTACGGCGGAGACGCATATTTCAGGGACTGGCACTCTGAGAGGAAAAACACTACGGGGCTGCTTTTACAGAAAGGCGCACACGACATAGACGTTATGCACTGGTTAATGGGAGGCTATACGAAAACCGTGGTCGGAATGGGCATGCTGTCCGTCTACGACAAATGCAAACGCCGTTCCCCCGAAGTTCCCGGCTGCGCAAAATGGAGCAACGCCCAGTGGCCCCCCCTGGAACAGACAGGGTTTTCCCCCGTGATCGATGTCGAAGACCACAATATGATAATGATGCAGCTGGACAACGGTTCCCAGGCCTGTTACATGCAGTGCCATTACACGCCAGACGGTGAACGCAATTATACATTCATTGGAACCAGGGGGAGGGTGGAGAATAACGACCGCGGTCATGGTGAAGTCCATGTGTGGACACAGCGCGGCCCCAGGGAGACCCCAGACATTGTCTACAAACTCAAACCGATTGAGGGAACACATGGAGGATCGGATCCTGCCATCGTCCGGGAATTCCTGAAGTTCGTACGATACGGCGTAAAGACAAATACATCACCTATAGCAGCCAGGAACTCGGTGGCGGTCGGAGTGCAGGGTCACAAGTCAATGCGAACAGGATGCAATGCCCAGAAGATCCCGCAGCTTTCGAAGGAACTGATCGCATATTTCGAAAACGGACAGAAGAAGAAATAAATTTTTCCCTTTTGGAAAAATTTAATTAACCTTATACCAAGTTGCATTCTTTTATGTAGGGAAAGCGGCAGGAGACCTTTCAGTCCGGCGATACAATGACCGAGATCATAGCCGAGCGGCGGCCTCCATACCGGCTGAAGTCATATTGCAGCTTCATAAAATTTGGCGGAGGGGATGCACAGGCGTATAATTGTCATCCTGCGGCATCAAAATGTGCGGTATTCGTACAAAATCCGCCACAATGAATAAGCAGAAAAGGCCTTGCATGAATTATTGAAGGAATCACCAGCACTAAAAGAGGAAAAAATGCAAGAATCAGCCTACGGCCAAGAATTGTTTTTATCAAGATAACTGACAGTCTGTTCACAGTTCAGAATCAGGATTTCCCCTACATGTCCAAGTGACAGGAGATCATCGTCTCCGGATATGACTATTTCGGCATTTGCGGCGATGGCGCAATCAATAAACTTATTGTCAAAAGGGTCTCTGCATCTTTTGAATTGCGGCCTCGCCTCCACAATCTTCACATTCTGGAAGATGAATCCGCTCCATGATTCGGCCAGGTCGCTGCGTCCGTAGCGTTTCCCGATCTCACGCAGAACCCTTGCATATTCATCAAGGATTTCACCTGATGCTGCGACCTCAACACCTCCTCTTACCCATAGGCAAGTATCCGGAATGGTTTCCCTCGCCAGAAAATACCGGAAACAACGACGTTAGTGTCAACGACCACTCTCATGTCTGACCTTTTTTATGACGCTTCCGACATCGGTGCGTTTGAACCCCGCTTTTTTGGCGAACTTCCTGCTTTCGACGACAAGGTTTTCAAACATCCGGCTGTCCGGCGGGTTTATCGGTTTCATGAGAAGATTGGTTCCGTCGGTGAAAACCATGAGTTTCGCCCCGGCCTTTATTTTCATCTCGTGCCGGATGCCTCCGGGAATTACGATCTGCCCTTTTGTTGAAACACTTGTGACTGCAACATTCATAAAACACCTCCATGTAAGAAGATCTTTTTTACCTTTATCGGACCACCCGCCCGGAGGCGTTGCCCTGCATCAAGGTCATGATCTCCTTCAGCTGGACATAATTGAAATCACCCGATATCGAGTGTTTCAGACAACTTGCCGCAGTGGCGAAGGCAATCGCTTGTTCGGGTTCCTTAAGGTCGGCGCTGTTCAATGCGAAAATCAGTCCGGCCGAAAATGAATCTCCTCCTCCGACC
>JBAZRS010000564.1:0-3889 GCA_041662825.1 Victivallales bacterium
CAGCGGCATCGAGGTGCAGCGAGATGGCGGTGATGACCGGACTCATCGGGCAATGCGGCGCGACCCAGGCGGAGAACGCATCGGCAAGATGGGCGATTTTCAGCCCTTCGCCGAAACCGTGGCAATGGGCGAGGTCGGGCTGGAGGATTGCGACAGCCTTCTTGTCCAGGAAATTGCGGAATTCATTCTTCAGGGAGAGTCGTTCCCCGGTTGCCAGCGGCATCGGGACGTTCTGCGCCACTTTGACCATCGCATCGACATCTTCAGGCTGTACCGGCTCCTCGAAGAAATAAAGATCGACATCCTTCAGCGCCTGTCCTATCTGGATTGCGAGATCCGCATCGTAGCGGCCGTGACCGTCGAACATCAGCGGACAATCCATGCCGACCGCTTCACGGATCACTTCGGCTGCATTTACAATTTTTTTTATCAGTTGACGGTCGTTAAGGGGCCACCCGGCCACTGCCAGACTGAACTTGAAGGCGCGGTAGCCGGTGGCAAGGGCTTCGTGCGCCTTTTCCTTGATCTGCGCCGGATCAGTTGCGCCTCCGCTCCAGCCGTTGGCATAGACGCGGATTTTATCGCGGCAGGCGCCCCCGACCAGCTTATAGACCGGAAGTCCGACGCTTTTCCCGAGAATGTCCCAGAGCGCAAGTTCGATTCCGGCGACTGCGGTGCCTTTTAGAATTCCACCTTTCCAGAATTTCTGCCGAATCATGACCTGCGTCAAATATTCGATGCGGGTCGGATCTTCTCCGATCAGCAGCTTTTCCAGATCCTTGAGCAGTCCTTTTATGGAATTGTCATATCCTTCGAGGGTGGCTTCACCGAGCCCGGTGATGCCCTCGTCGGTATGGACTTTCACAAAGATGTAATTTCGGTTGGAGAGGAGGCCGCAGCCGGGGGTCGGTGCGCCGACGACAATAGGTTCTATTTTTGTGATTTTCATAATGGCTGAAAAGATAGCAGGAGGTGGAGAATAGAGCAAGCATTGAAAAATGAAAACTCCCATTCCCTGCTTAAATTTTTCCAGTTGCTGGAAAAATTTATATCTTGAAGGAATCTTATTCCGAAGTGATTTTAATTCTCCTCCGCTCCATTCTCTCTTTTTCAATCTTTGGAAGAGTCACTTTGAGGATCCCCTTTTTGAAGGTCGCCTTCACCTTCTCGCTGTCAACTCCCCATGGCATCGGAAGCTCCCCGTAGTAGTGGCCAGTATTGCGCTCCGGGAATAAATAATTTCTCCTCTTCAGCTCCCGCTCCTGTTTCCTGTCTCCTTTAATAACAAGGGCGTCATGATCTATTGTCAGCACAATGTCCTTTTCCTCAAGTCCGGGAAGTTCAGCCCTGACATTGTAGGCTTCATCAGTCTCCGAAATGTCAATTTTCGGTGAAACAAAGACCGGCTCCTGCCAAACACGTTCCATTGCAGGAAGACGGATTTTAACGAAGTCTTTTACAATTCCTTCGAAAAGTTCGTTCATGCCATGAAGCAGAGCAAAAGGATGTTCGATTGTCCTTGCGAGGGTCGCATGCCCCTTTTTGAATGCCGGAAGATTTTTCATAGCCACACACCTCCTTTAAGTTTTAACTGCATTGTACTTTACAGCATAAAATGAGCCATTGGATTATAATGAAAACATATCATTCTTATGTCCAAATGATATGAATATTCCTGTATTTTCCCATATGACCGGAAAAAGCGACATTTTGTCGCAAAAGAAGAGACACGTACCCGATTTGTCGCAGGGAGGGGTTGTAGCTAAGCTGCTTCGCCGGAACTCAATATCTTTTAACTGTAGCGTCTATTGCGTCTTTAGCGTTTAATTTCTTAACGCAAGCGGCGCAAGAGACGCAAAGGTAAAAAATATAACTTTCCGTACAATCAAGTTCACTGCATGGCGAAAGGCTGTCTTACTCCGACTTTGAGACCCCGGCGCTTTCGAATGTCGCCATCTCATGCATGATCTTCACTCCGGCTTCAATCAGGTTGAAGGCGAGTGTGGCTCCTGTGCCTTCGCCAAGCCTGAGGTCAAGATTTAAAAGAGGTCTGACCCCGAGTGCATTCATGGCATTGACATGTCCTGCCTCAGCCGAAAGATGGCTGAAGAAGCAGTAGTCCAGGACATTTTTGTTCATCTGTATGGCAGTCAAGGCGCCTGCGCCGGAAATGAAACCGTCGACGACCACCGGAATTTTGTTTGCGGCTGCCGCGAGCACAACACCGCATATTCCCGCTATTTCAAACCCGCCGACTGCGGCAAGAGTTGAAAGGGGATCCTTCATATTCTGTCTGTGCATTTCAATCGCCTTTCTGAGGACATTTATCTTATGCTGAAGCCTCTCGTCCGTAATTCCGGTTCCGCGCCCCGCCGTTTTTTCCGGATCAAGGTTGAGGAAAACCGAATAGAGGGCGGACGAAGGGGTTGTGTTGGCAATCCCCATGTCGCCTGTCCCAAGCAGGGTGCAGCCTCTGGCTATTTCCTTTTCAGCCAGCTTGATTCCGATCTCGACAGCCTTCTGCGTCTGTTTCATGGTCATGGCAGGCCCTTTTGCGAAATTCGCAGTTCCCCGGGCGACCTTCTTTCTTACAACTCCCTTGAAATTGCAGTCGGCCGCCACCCCGATGTCGATTACCTTGAGCCTTGCGCCGGCATGCTTTGTCAGCACGTTTATCGCGGCGCCGCCGTTTGCGAAGTTCGCAACCATCTGCGGGGTCACCTCCCTGGGAAATGCGCTGACGCCCTCATCGGCGATTCCGTGGTCGCCTGCGAAAGTGAGGATGGTCGGTTTTGCGATCTTCGCAAAAACATCGCCGCGGGCGGCCGCATATTTTTTCGCACAGTCTTCGAGGAGACCAAGACTTCCGAGAGGTTTTGTGAGGGAGTTGAGCCTTTTCTGCGCCTGTTCTGCAATGTTCGCATCGGCGGGAACTATTTTTGAAAGTGTTTCTTCCAGTAACATTATTTTTCTCCTTCTTATAAAATTTTTTGCTACTCAAAAAATTTACTATGATTTAATTAATTATATTCAAATTCACTTTTGTGTATTTCGTACTACAATCCGTCATATTCTTGTTTTTTTGCACATTTTTCACAAAATCAATTGTTAAGTTTTTGCGCAGCAAAAAGTTAACAATTATCTTTTTCGTGTGTTTCGTGGTCAATCTTTTTCTGTGTATTCAGTGTGTTCCGTGGTTAACTCTTACTTGCCTTTAATGTATAAAGGCTGCCCGCAGACTGTCAGGACGACATTGTCGGCTGCGGCAGCGATCTTCTGGTTTACAAGTCCGGCCGCATCGCGGAATTCGCGGGAGATCTTGTCGCCGGGGACAATTCCCGAACCGACTTCGTTTGTGACAAAAATCAGTACCGCTTTCCTGTTTGACTTGATTACGGCAATTGTCTTTTTAAGTTCTTTTTCTATGTTAGTCTTTTCGAACATCATATTTGAAACCCAGAGGGTGAGGCAGTCCACAATGATATAATCGGCGCCTTTCCTCTCGGCTTTTTCAATAGATGAGGCGATGTCGGTTTTTGTTTCGATGGTTGACCAGTGCCTGCCGCGTTCCTTGCGGTGTTTGCTGATGCGGTCGGCCATTTCATCGTCGCCCGCCCATCCAGTGGCGACATAAAAGGGTTTTTTTGCGGACTTCGCAATTTCAAGGGCATAGCGGCTCTTGCCGCTGCGGGATCCGCCGGTGATTAAGTAAGAGGTCATAAGTCGTCAGTCTCCAGTCTTTAGTCGTTGGTCTCCAGCCTGCCATGACCTGTACTGAGCCATGTCGAAGTAGCTTGTCGAATGGGTCGTCAGGCATGTCAAGAAAATTTTTCCGTTCCGGAAAAATTAACAAGGAAAATAGATTGAAAAAGAATTAAGGCGTCCGGAT